>JBCCWS010000006.1 GCA_039193195.1 Pseudomonadota bacterium | reverse complement strand
GAGTCTGTGGGGGTGCGGTAACACCCGCAGTAAACTAAGCCGGGCGACGCTGTGTATGCGGGGGGCGCCGAGCCGCATTGGGGGGCTCGGCGCTTCATGGCCTCGAGGGGAGGTGACGGCGCCAGCGTCGATAGAAAGCGGAAGCGACTCCCCCACGGCGACTATCAGGCCCTACAGCACCTCGAGGACGCCGGCGGCCCGCATGCCCGTGCCGATGCACATGGTCACCATGCCGTAGGCAGACTGCCCGGCCGGCTTGTCGGCTCTGACGTTGTGCAGCAGTTTGGTCGTGAGCACGGCCCCTGTTGCGCCCAGGGGATGGCCGAGGGCGATCGCGCCGCCTAGGGGATTGGCTTTCTCCTCATCCAACCCAACTTCCTTGATCACCGCCAGGGCTTGGGCCGCGAAGGCTTCGTTCAGCTCGACCCACGACAGGTCGTCGAGCTTCACTCCGGCGCGCTTTAGTACCTTCGGAATCGCAGCGATTGGCCCAATGCCCATTAGCTGCGGCGGTACGCCCGCCACGGAAAACCCGTGGAACACCGCTAGCGGCTCCACATTGTGATCCTTGACCGCGCGCTCGCTCATGAGGACCAGCGCTGCGGCGCCATCGCTTATCTGTGAGCTGTTTCCGGCGGTCACAGATCCTTTGGCAGCGAACACGGGGCGCAGGATACCGAGCACCTCGAGGCTGGTGTCTGGGCGCGGCCCCTCGTCCACTTCGATCGTATGGCGTACTTCGCGCACGCTGCCGCCGTCACCAGGTAGGTGGCGAATCACCTCGTACGGCAGGGATCCAAGCTGTTGCTTACCCGGCTCGATGGCGGCGATGGCGCGCGTGGGTGACTGCGCAGGGCGAAGGCGTCTTGAGCATCGAGGCTCACTTCACACTTCTGTGCCACCTTCTCAGCGGTGATGCCCATGCCGTAGGCGATGGCGACGTTCTCGTCGTTGGCGAGGATGGCCGGATTGAAGGACACCTTGTGGCCCATCATGGGCACCATGGTCATCGACTCGGTGCCACCGGCGACCATCACGTCGGCCTGCCCTAGCTGGATCTGCAGGGCGGCGGTGGCGATGGTCTGCAGGCCGGAGGAGTAGAAGCGGTTGACGGTCATGGCCCGCACGCACTCGGGCAATCCGGCGAGGAGCGTGGCGATGCGGGCGGCGTTCATGCCCTGATCGGCCTCGGGCATGGCGCAGCCGATGATGACATCTTCAATGGCGGCGGGATCCATGGACGGCACCTGGTCGACCGCGCCGCGCAGCACGTGGGCGAGGAGGTCGTCACGTCGGGTGCTGGCGAAGGCACCTTTGTTTGCGCGGCTAGTGGGCGTGCGGGCGGCGGCAACGCTCTAGGCTTTCTCGGTCATTCGTCGAATCTCCTGATCATTTGCGCACGGGCTTGGCGGTTTCGAGCGTATGCATGATGCGCGCTTGGGTCTTCTTGTCCAGCGTCAAGGCGACGAAGTGCTCGCGCTCGAGGCGCAGGAGCTACTCCTCGTCTACGAGGGTGCCTGGGTCGACGTCGCCGCCGCACAGGGCATCGGCGATGCGCGATCCGATCTCGTAGTCGTGCTCGCTGATGAAGTGGCCTTCGAGCATGATTCGTGGGCGGCGACCACGCGATCACATTGCAGGATCAGCTCGCACGAACTGCCGAGGGCCATGCCCCGCACGGTGGCGACGGTCGGTACGCCGCAGTACTTCAGGCGCATGAGTGTCGATTGGAAGTTGTGAATCATGCTGTTGAGCCCTTCCGCGTCGCCGCGCATCACCAGGTCCGTCGCCTGGGTGAGGTCGGCGCCGAAGGAGAAGGGCTCGTCGTCTTTGCCACACGACGAGGCCCTTCCACGGGCCCGTTTCGGGAAGATCGGCAGCCCGTTGCAGGCCCTCCAGCACGCCGAGCGACATGGTGTTGCGCTTGGTCCTGAAGCTGGCGATCAGCACCTCATCATCGAGGGTCCACAAGCGGATGGAGTCGGTTTCCTCCACCATTTTATCTGCGGGCTTAGGTTCGCCGAGAAGCAGAGCGGTGCGTTGCACAGCGCTTTGCCTGCAGCGATATCCTCACGAATCCACTCACTTACCTGGCGCCAGCCAGCGGCTTGCCACAGCTCGAAGGGGCCGAGCTTCCAGCCGTAGCCCCAACGGATGGCGAAATCGAGCTGACGGGCACCGTCGGCGATGTCCCCTAGGTGATAAGCGCAGTAGTGGAACAGGTCGCGATGCAAGGCCCACAGGAACTGGGCTTGGGGGTGGTCGCTCGCGCGCAGGGCGGCGAGGCGGGCAGCTGGATCGCGCAGGCGCAGAATCTCGCTCACGCCTGGGTCGACACCTGGTCGCTCGGCCGGTTGGCCGTGATTGGCGGGCGCTGCGGTTTCGCTCGCGTCGGACCAGCGGTGCGGTGGTGAAACTGGGTAAGGTTGCTGGAAAAGGGCGCAGCCCATTTAGGTCGAAAGGGGACTAGCCGTCCTTAGGGAGCAGATGAGGAGGGCATCAGCGGGGCACGGAAGGATCGGCGCCTACTTCGGGGATAGCGTTTATTTGTCTTATCCTTCGAAACCTTACGGATCGGTCTACCTGAACTCATATTGGCACGCCTCTCGCGTTTACCGCTCAGACGGGGTCGCCAATAGGCAATCACACACTCGCGATCTACGAGGACGCCCTAGGGGCTCCGAGGTAAGCGCTAGCGTTTTTACCAAGTTCTTTTCGACACGGGAAGGTAACGAGATCTATCCACATTGCCGTGGGAGCGGACCCTCGGACACGCGGCGGTGGCGAGAGTGGGCGGAGTTGCTGGAAAGACGAACTGGCTGTGGGGTCGACACGGTGGGAGTCGCGGCTGCGGGCTCGCAGGCGGACGTCAGCGGTTTTTGGTGGGGTCGGGGCGTACTTCAGCGATACCGTATGTTCTGCTTCTGCTTACCGCCCGTCGCCTCAGAGCACCCAGGGCACCGCTAGGAACGTCCCCTGCTGCAGTTCTCGCAGCCACTCGGGCGCCTCGCCCGCGGGCAGCGCCAGACCGCACAGGTCCCCGTCCTCGCGAACGAAGAACACGGTGGGTTCGCCCTCATGGGACGCGGTGAGTGCGTTGATCTCGAACTCGTAGGCCTCGGCGGAATCGCAGATCACGGGAAATCTCGGAACCTGGCAGGACCGCAGAGGGCTCGCGCCGTGGGCGAGCGTATAGCCCTGTCCGCCGCCGCCAGCGCTTGCCACGAGGTAGGTCGCTTGGCAGGAGCGCTCGTCACCGTAGGCAACGTAGATCAAGCGATGCTGGCCGCGCGATCTAGGATCGTGCCACGCCAGTAACATCCAGCCCTCCATCTCGCCCCGAAGCTCCCGGCGCGCCCGGGAGATGTCGTCGATGAAGCGATCGTAGCCTTGGGTCATCAGTAAGGCATCGCGGGCGGTCAGGTACCGGTCGGGGTCACCGGCAACGGCCAGCGTGTAGTCCGTCAACCAGCCACAGAAGTCGCGCGAGAAGGCACACCCCGCGGGTTCCTCATCCTGATACTCCCACCACTGCGCATCACGCCCCTCCAGATGCGGCAGTGGCTTCGCCAGGCAGCGCCCCACGGGAGTCTCCTTCACCGTGCGGATGGCGCTCTGCAAACGGTTTAGTAACACGCTCGCCGTCGGCAGGTCCGGCGTCACCTCGTCCAAAGACCGGACCCGACGACCATCAGCAGTGCTCGCGGTGGCGAAGGCGAACTCGGCGGAGCGTATGTCCTCCAGAACGCCGTCCTGGGTGAGCAAATACTCTCGCCCGTCGGGTCCGAGCGCGACCTTCACCTCGTACATGGGCGGACTTCGATCCCCCAACCACAGGCGGCCTGGCAGGAAGAGCACTGCGCGCGCGCCCTTGCCGTAGTGCCTGGTGCCGCCGACGGTGACCACCTCTTCGTCACTTCCAGGCACCCGCCCGCCCGAGGTCAGATACTCGATTTGCTGCCCCGCTACGACTGCGCCCGAGGCATCGTAGAACACCCGTTCCACATCGAAGACGCGCCGGGTCACTATGTCCGTGTCCCCGTCGCCCAGGTCCCTGCGCTCACCTTGTGCCGATCGGATCCGTCCCAGTACGATCAAGCTCGACTGGTCGATGTACTGCGGCAAACGGGTGTAGATTCGGCTGCTCGCGTCAGCGCCCCGGAGGACGAGCATGGCGGCCAGCAAGGCCATCCCTAGTAACGATCGCATGCGCCCCCCTAGCCACGCTCCCAGGCACCTCATCACCGTAACAGGTGGGGACGATCCATGCGCACGCCAGTGATCCTCGCCACGCTGCTTGGTGTTGGCGTACTCACGACGATGATCCTGCGCACGCCTGCTGAGGAGCAACGGAACGACGCGCCGCCACCCGACGTGGGAGCACCGCTCGAATCGATTGTCCAAGACGCGGCGCCGCCGGCGACCACGAGGAGCGCCGCGGCCACGGCTTCCAAGCCCTCGCCCACCGCCATCAGCGAGGTGATTCGCCGCTGCCCGCTCAACCACGTTTGTCTCGGCGACGGCGGCCCTCGCGCCCTGCGCTGGGAGGCACCCCCCGCGATGCCGCAGCCCTCGCGGTGGCGGCCGCCACCCTACGCGGACGCCCTGGCAGAGCTCGAGCCGATGATGGACGCGGGCGATCCGAGTGCCACACTCATGGTGCACGATATCCTCGAGACGTGTCGGCAGGCGCACAGCACCGAGCAATCGCTGAGCAATGCGATTGATACGATGGAGCAGACGCACCGGCTGGAATGGCCAGGTCGCGGGGTCTTTCGCCTCGCCGAGTCCGACAAGCGGGCCGAGATGGCGCAGCGGTTACGCGAGACCTACGACGACTGCAAGGGCGTTCCGCGCGCTACCGAGGCCGATCAACTCGCGCTGCTTGCCCGCGTTGCCGAAGGCCCCTACAGCCAAGCGAAGATGAACTATGCGGAGCACGTGCAGGATCCCAAGCTGAAGGAGACGCTGCTGCGTGACGCCTGGAAGCTGGGCAACCAATTCGCCCTATACGGTTTAGTCGATCTACTCATCACCCGCTACGAGCAGGGCCTGCAGCCGGACGCACACATCGAAGCGGCGGCCACCATGTTGCTCTACACGGCCTTGCTGCGGGCGGAGTACGAGCCCAACCCGGAGCGAATCGCGGGCCGCGCCGTGAACCGGATGCTCGCCGCGACGGACGCTCGCATGAGCCTGCTGCGTCTCCACGAACGCGAGCAAGCCCGGCACCTGGCGCAGACCATGCTGGAGCAAAACTCTGCGTGCTGCTTGGGGCACTGATCGCCTCTCTATCGAGGATCTTCCGCTCTCGCTAGGTTCCGAGCCAATCATTTTGATAGGCATTCTCAGGAGTTGGGGGTGGGAAGCGCGGATCGAGCGACGGGGGGCGCGTGGGCCGCCAGCATAGGGGCTCGGGTCTGGGTATGTTGATTGAGGGCATCTCGAGTGGCCGCGATCGACGGGCGCTACGGTTTGGCCCGTGGCGAGTTCGACGAGCGGTGGCGAAAGAGGGCGGAGTTGCTGGAAAGACGAACGGGCTGTCTGGGTCGACATGGTGGGAGTCGCGGCTGCGGACTTCTAAATGCGGGCGTCAGCGCCTTCGGTGGGGTCGGAGCGTACTTCAGCGATGCCGTTCACTCTGCTTATGCTTCCACGGGTGTGTTTGCACGGTGATGTATCCGGCAAAGTCAACGACAGCGCGTATGACTGGCGCGGGGTGTCAGGTTCGGTCATTCTCGGCATGCTGCGATGCCTCGTCGAGGCACTAGCTCGGCCGCATATCCGTGCCTTTCAACCAACTCCCAGCTTCAGTGTTACCCACGTGACCACGGTCGCACGTACACAAGCGTAGCGGATTAGACGTGAGTGCAAAAACCAGAGGGGTCTCCCCTATGCCTAACCGTGATTTAGCTTGGTGGTGTCGCGGTGGCCGCGCTGGTGGCGGTTACGTTCATCGGAGCCGGACGCTGGGGAGCACAACCCCCATCGTTCGACCCACCGGTTTCTAGCGATCAACGCACTGAGCCTGAGGCTACAGAAGCGGGTACGCCGACCGTCGAGCTCTTTGTCGCAGCAATAAACGGCGACAGCAGCGAGGCGGCTACCTTGCACGGCCACTCCGCCACTATCAACGGAGACCACGTGTTCTCCTTCTGTTGTAGCTCTCAGTCTTGGATGCTGATCCAGAGGTGTAGGTCGTGGGTTACGTTCTTTACGTATTGATGATGAGCGCACCGCGCCAATTACATCCGCTCGGACGCTTCGATACCCAATAGGTAGAGCCCGGTTCGCAGTTACCGTGCAACCGCCTCACATAGCCCGAGCATGGAGCCGCGCAGGTCCGAGTCCGCCTCTGTGGCGATGGGAAGGGCGCTGTAGAAGGCGGCGAAAGCCTGCGCGAGGCTGTACACGTGCTCACACAGGGAATGCGGAATCCGCTTGTCCCGGGACTGTTTCAGCACCTCATCGAACCGATCTAGAGTCAACGCCAGCGCGCGTTCAGTCGCGTCGTTTACCCTGATGGCACCGGGCAGATTCCCCTCTTCGTCCTTGCAGTCTCTCGACCCGTGCCTAGGCGCCAGACAGGGTGCAAAGGCCGGAAGATGAAAGTGCTAGCCCAACCCAAGGGGGGCAGGACTTCTCGACTACTTGCGGGACCGCATGCACTTAGCCTTGTGGCATTGGGATGATCTCCACCTTCAGGCCGGTGTTGCGCGCGAGTCGCACGAACTCGGTCGTCCGCCCAAGCGCACCATCGTCCTGTTCGTCCCAAGGGACCAAGACGATCGTCTCGTCGGCACCCCATGACTGCGCCATCGAGATCGTCCAGCGATTCCCGCGGCTCCACGCGTCGCACTCGGTCTGCGTATCATCTAACCAACGCGGTAGTCCGGGTCGGTCCGATAGCTCCAAGACCTTGCCGTGCCCCGCGCTAGAGAGGAATCTCGATCGCCAGCTGTCCAAGTCGCCGAACGCACGGGCTACGTAGTCATCCTTGGGCATCGGTAGCGCGACCCACGAACTGATGCCTTGCTCGCGACACGCTTCATGGAAGATCACATCGCCTCCTGGCGCGCCCGAAGCGAGACCGACCACCAAGTCGTCGTCGGCCGCGCGGAACATCAGGCTCAACGCTCGCATCAATCGCTATCCTCACGGAATGCCTCGACGCCGAGACATCAGACTGCAACTTCGCACGCTCGTGGCGAGCTTCGTCGTCAGAGCCAAGAGCATCAAGCCACTCCGGCGAATCCTCCGCCTCGTGCTCTAGGGTCGCTCCCATTTGCAACGCGGTGAGGCCCGGATAAATCCCGTTCAGATCGTTCAAGTAGGCCTCGCGGTAGTCTCTGCTCTCGCGATCTCCTCGCGCAGGTCGGTTGGGGCTACATTGAGTGTCGTCGCATCTGGTTCCCGTACGAGCCGGGGGCGAGCTCACGGGCGAGGCGCGGGTCCGTCACGCGCTGGCGGGCGTAGGCCCGCGCGCGGGCGCGAGCGTCGGCGTCGGGCGGTGGGGGAGGGGCATCGGCATTGGCCATGGGGCGGGGTTCTAGCAGGGCGCGTTCGTCGCGCGCCTGGGATCCACTCCCGGAGTCGGGCGGGCGTTTCCCGCCCCCGGGGCGGCGCAGTAAGCCCCTGCTGCGCCTACTGAACCGTCGCGGCGATGTTCACGGACACGCTGGCCTCGTTGCCCAGGGGGAACCCGTTGTTGTCGCAGTCCCACCGGCCGTTCGCATCGATGAGCGCGAGTCGACGGTCGCCCGTCGTTTCGTTCGTGCAGAGCACGTTCTGTAAGGTCAGGCCGTCGGTGCCGCCGGTGAGCACGGTCGTGAGGCTCACGCCGCGTACGGTGATGGTGATCTCATCCCCCGTCACCACTCCGACGCCGTTCGCCCCACAATCGATCAGCGTACTCACGTTGGGTGGAGGATCGGCAAACACCTCGGCCTCGCCGGTGGTGACGTTGCGGCATCCGATTACCCGCGCATCGGCCCCCGCAAAGGTCGTGGTCGCGATAGGAGGCGTCAGCGTGGCGAGTTCGAACACGGGCGGGAAGCCGTCGCGCGTGCCGTACACCACGTAGGTCTCCCCCGCGAAAAGCTTGCCGTCAGGGCTGGCATTGAAGGAGCCGACGAGCACATCGTCGATGCCGTCCGCATTCACATCGCCCGCGCGGCTGACGGCGCTGCCAGCGCGATCGTCTTCGTCGATGCCCACGATGACGAACCCTTGGCTACCATCGCCCGCGGCGAGGGAAGAGAGCTCGAACTGCGCGGGGAACCCGCTCTGGCGGCCGAATACCACGTAGGACTCACCGGCGTTGATTTTGCCGTCGACGTCCGCGTTGTCGCCGCTGATGATCACATCGGCGATGCCGTCGCCGTTGACATCCCCTGCCCCGCCGACACGGCGGGCGGAGTCGTCGGCGGCCTCCACGCCGTTCATGGCGAAGCCCTCGGTGCCGTCACCCGCGAGCAGCACGCCTAGGTCGAATACGGGGGGAAAGCCGGTGGTTCGGCCGAAGATCACGTAGCCCCGGCCGGCGCCGTTGCGGCCCCCCGGGTCTGCGCTGTCCGCGCCGATCAGGATGTCATCGATGCCATCGCCGTTGACGTCACCGGCCTCGTTGACCGCCTCGCCGGTGCCGTCGAAGGCGTCGGCTGCGCGCACGGCGAACCCCTCGGTGCCGTCGCCACCGGGTAAGTCGCCGAGGTTAAGCTGCGCTGGGAAGCCGCTGGCCCGACCGAAGACCACGTAGGTCAAGTCGGGGCTGGCCAGGGAGCCAATGCACAGATCGCCGAGGCCATCGCCGTTGATGTCGCCAAGCCCGGCGATGGAGTAGCCGAAGCTGTCGCGCTCACCGGCACCGTTCAGCACGAAACCGGAGGATCCATCGCCCGTGGCCAGGTCAGCCAGTTCGAACTGCGCTGGGAAGCCGGTGTTGCGGCCGAAGACCACGTAAGCCTCGCCGGTGTTGTAAACGCCGTTCGGGTCGGCGCGGTCTGCACCGATGAAGATGTCCTGGATGCCGTCGCCATTCACATCCCCGGCGCCGCCTAGGGACACGCCTGTCTGATCTTCGACGTCGATCCCGTTAAGGACGAATCCCTCGCTGCCATCCCCGGTGGCCAGCGTGCTGAGCTCGAACTCCGACGGGAAGCCACTGATGCGGCCGAAGATCACGTAGGCCTCGCCGGCGCTTCGCCGCCCGCCGGGGTCCGCGCCGGCAGCGCCGAGCACGATGTCGTCGATGCCGTCGCCATTGACATCCCCGGGCACGCGGCCGGTGCCGGCCAGTTCGTTCCCCAAGACATCCACCATATCGATGCCGTTGATGACGAACCCTTCAGAACCGTCGCCCACGGCCAAGGTGGAGAGCTCGAATTCACTCGGGAAGCCACCGGATCGCCCGAACACGACGTACGCCTCCCCGGCGCTGCGCATGCCGTTAGGGGCAGCACCGGAGGCGCGAATCAGTAGGTCACCGATGCCGTCACCGTTGACGTCACCTACGGCGCTGGATCGGCCCGCACTGTCGCCTGCGTTGACGCCGTTGAGTACAAAGCCGGCTTGCGTGCCATGGGCACTGGCGGGCAGCTGGGCGAGCGCCGCTTGCGGCACGCCCGTGGCCATGGCAGCGGCGCAGGCGATGCTCAGCGTGCGGCGCGGGCATGCGCGTGGTGCGGGTGCGCGGGGAGCCGCAGCCGCGCTGCGGGTGACCGTGGATGCAGTGGACTGGCGCGATGGGAAGGGGTGGGCCATGGTGTCTCCTCATCCTTGTGGGGGCTATGGTGCGCCGCAGGGTTAGAATCCTGGCTAGCAGAACGGGAAGCTCAATCGTAGTGCTTGCATGGTACGTGGAGGCGGCGTGCCTTGTCCGCGCGCCGGCGATGAGCGGTATTTGCTGGTCGATCGCGAGGTTGGCCCTTGCTGCAGGGCCTTCGCTATGAGCCTACCCGGTGCCGATGCGGCCTCCGCTCCCGACGAGGTGCCGCGTCTGCGCCCGGGTCAGAGTGCCTTCCCGCAACGGCGCGCAGAGCGCTGGCGGATGTGGCACGATCTGGCGCATCGTCCACTCCGTTAGAAGCGACAAGCGCGAGTTTGGCGTTTGAATTAGGGTCGACAATAGCCGATTCGATGCCGGCTGCCCGAGAGCTACGGCGAAGCTACAGACACCCGGCACCCGGTGGTGTACGCCACGGACGGCGCCTGGCATATGGAGATGTTGTCCGGCGCGGCGCAGTACATGCTGCCGAACGCCATCGTTGTGATGATCTCGTGGCAGAAGAACGCGAAGGACGATTTCGAAGGTGATGAGTGACCCCACATCAGCCGCTTCCGCGACTACACGGTGGTCCCAGCCTCCGATCCCGAGGTGCAGGCCAACTACAAGGTGGGTCAGGGTCGCAACCATCTGACGCTCATTCGCGATGACGTCATCAACTACGTGGAGGCCAACTACGCTGCGGACCCGGCGCAGCGCATCTACTTCGGCGTCTCGCTGGGCGGTTCCTTCGGATTCTTCTAGAAGCGCCGGACACGTTCACGCACGACGTGCTCGGCAGCCCCGCCTTCAACTCCGGGAGTCTGGAGTTCGTCCAGGGTCTCGCGGCCAAGCGCAAAACGGAGGGTACGGCTTTCGATGCCAACGTTTACGTTAGTGTTGGCGAGAAAGAAACGGAGGCCATGGCCGAGATTCAGGTGTTGATATCAACGCTGGGGGGAAACGGCAGTGCCGGCCTCAAGCTGCACGCGCTCGAGGTGGTCGAGCGGTCAGGTCATTCGGAGGCGTTCCCGGTCACGGCGGTCCGCAGCTTCAAATGGCTTGCGGACCTGCCACGGTCGACGCTTTGATGGAGCCTGAGCTGTCCTCGTCGACGCGTACGGCTCCCACCCGCGTGATCTCGATGCTGCCGCTGGTATGGCTCAGCACGTGGACGAGGCCGGGCACGTCCCGCACCTGAATCGATCCCGTCTCGTCCTCGATCTCTGATCAAGGCGGAACCTACGGAGATGAAGACGAAACAGAGCACCTAATTGAGCATCGGCTCCTCGTCGGACGAGAAGGGGGAGAGGCTTGCCAATTGCGCCGACTGACCTGCGGCGATGCCACCGATGACGCTGGCGAGTCCGGCGGCGATGAAGTAGACCCAGACGAGCAGTCGGGGAGAACGCCGAAGGGTCGTTGGCCCAGGGCTGGTGCCCGAGCTGCGGTGCCCGGCGCATGGCAGATACGTGGGCGCTGCTGGTGGAAGAGGTGCTACCGGCGGTGCCGATCCGCCAGTGGGTGTTGAGCGTGCCGTTCCCGCTGCGAATTCTGTTCGCACGCGAGCCCGAAGCGATGGGATCGGTGCTGCGCTTGCTGGAGGTGGCGCGCCCGCTTGGGGTGCCGGTGGCGAAGTGCTACACGGCGTACGAGTCTAAGCGAGACATTCCGTACTGGAAGGTGGAGGTGCTGTACAAGGACTTCTTCTACAGGCATCCCTCAACGGAGCTCGATGAGCGGATCCACGATCCGGACCACGACTTCACCTTCTGCAAGACGGCGCCGTCGATCTTCTTTGAGACGCCGTTGAAGACGTTTCTGATCAAGCATCAGGTGGATGCGGTGATCATTACCGAGTGCACCACCAGTGGGTGTATTCGGGCGTCGATTATCGATGCGTTCTCCAACGGGTACCGGGTGATCGTGCCGGAGGATTGTTGTGGGGATATGGCGGAGGGGTCGCACCATGAGAATCGCGGGATGTGGGGCGGCGGTATGCAGATGTGGTCACCGCTGAAGAAGTTATCGCTCATCTAGCTGCAAACTAGGTTGGCTCTGGCGGCGTCCTTGTGGTGGGGTGGCAGGTCCGTTCGGAGCCGCCAGAGGCCCTTCCCCGATGCTCAATCCCGCGTCTAGCCAACAATCCCAGGTATTGGGTGAAAAGGGGCGCGTGGGCGCACGGTAGGGTCATGCGCGTCTGCGCCTCCTCCCATCGAAGCGGAACCGAAGGCGCCTCCTCGAGAGGCGCGACGCGAGCTCGACCCGAGCTTGGCGTTCCAGTTTCAGCGCTATCGATGACCCCAGATATCGCGCAGGCATCTGATGGAATTCATTGGGAGCTTAGGTTGCTATCAACATAGCCAGGAGCTAGGATCCTGCGTCAATGGGGTCCTGAGTTTCGATTCTCTCGCCGTGCGAGGGCGAAGGTCTGCGACGCCAACTGAGACTGGGAGCGGTGTCTAGTGTTCTGCCGTCCTCGCTTTATCGCTAGCTTGCTCAGCGCCGCTGCCCTTGGCCTTGTAGGGGCTTCCGTTCCTGCCGAGCGGGTGCCTTACGTCAAGAGCGCGTGCCGTCTCGACGATGCCGGCATCGTGAGTCCGTCAGGGCTGACCTTTGACTCAGCTATTCGGCGCTTCGCTGTAGTAGACGATGTCCGTGCCGCAGTCTCGATTGTCGGATTCACTTGCAGCGTGGAATCTGAGTTCAGTACCGCAGTCTTCGGTAGCGATGATCCGCAAGGCGTAACCTATAACTCGGCTACCCAGCACTACGTCATTGTGGATGGACGCGCGGCGGAACTCTATGTCGCAAATTCCGACGGGTCTTTCGTTGGGTCATGCGATCTAGCTGAGCTCGGCGTCGTCGATCCGACCGATGTGACCTATCGAAATGGCGCCGACGCCTACATCGTCACTGATCCCACGCTCGATGAGGCGGTCGTCGTCCGGCTTGGGCAACTGGGCGGGGAGCCCTGCGTTCAGCTCAATAGCTTCGATCTGGGGGAGATTGGCGCGACAAGTGCCCAAGCTATCGAGTACGTTGCGGCGCTCGACCAATATCTGCTGGGCGATACCGCTGTCGACAAGGTGGGCTTGTACGATACTAGTTTCTCGGTGATCGACACCTTCGATACCGGGGTGGGTTACGACTCCGCGAACCTCGAGGGAGTCACCTACGTGGCTTTTCGAGACAGCGTCTACTCGGTCGACGCTGAGACGAAGCTGCTCACGGAACTCGACATCAATGGTACTGCGGAAGATCTCTGTGTCATCGGCGAGCGCTCAGTGGCGGGCTTCTCTTACATTAAGTCGACGAATCAGTACATCTGGGTGAACAACTCGACTAACCTCGCGGTCGTGGCGGATGCCGAAACTTGCGCCGTGGACCGCACGCTACCTGTGGCGCCGAGTGTCTCCGATATCGCCTACGTATCTGCAGACAACCAGCTTGCCGTTGCCAGCAACGGAACCGTTACTTTGCTGGATTTCGACTCCGCCGTTGAGGAAAGCGTATGCAGCTTGCGGGAGGTGGGCCTCAGCGCTGTGTCCGGCATAGACGCAATAGATGGCTTGGGTCAGTTTGTCGTTGTGGATCGAGATGCCAACGCGATAGCGGTGATTGACGCCGAGTGCAACCTGCTTCGCACGGCTTCACTTGAGCGCAACGGAAGCCAGGTCGTAGCACGTGCTCCGGACGGGGTGGGCTACGACTCAGCACTTGGTCGAACCTTGGTGCTGAGCGGAACAGACCGAGTGTTTGTTATCGACAGTAGCGGTCGGGCTCAGACGGACTTTTACCGGGCGGGGGCGGGCGCTGATGAGGGGATCGCTAACCTCAATAGCGGTAGCGCCTTCTCTGTGCTGGTCGATCGGATCTTTGAGCACGCGATCATTCGTTTCGATGTGCCACGGATTCCTCCGGTGGGAAGTATCTCTGGCAGCTTTAGATCCACAGCGCTAGGCGTCGACGTTGTGCTGTTCGACCGCGGGGAGGGGCGCGTTACCGGTGCCGTGTTGCTGCCCGATGCGCAGCTCCCGGTGTTCGGCCAGCGCACGGGCTCTCGCGTTTCCCTGAGTTTTGAAACAGCTGAGGGTGCACCGGGGAACAGTAGTGGAAGCGTGTCTGCAGATCTTAACGTCTTAAACCTGAGCGCACCGCTCGGCGTGTTAACACGAAACCTCGATTAGTGTTCCCTGCAGCTACTAGTTGGGCTTCGTCCAGGAGGTGGACTGCGTCGCATCCGTGGCGGCCGCGGATTGAACATCTCGGGTGTTAGCCTCTCGTACCGACGCGATCGACCCCTCAAGGATGACTCTGATGTCCAACCGTTCAATGCTTGTCATGCGCGCTGTCGTGATCGTGGTTCTGGCGTTCATGGCGGGGGAAGTACGCGCGGAGCGAGGGCTGTTCTTCGAGAACTTCTGCAGCTTCAGTACTGGCGGGGTATTCAATCCTAGAGGGGTTGCTGTAAACACGTCGATCGATCGCCTAGCGATTCTGGATGAAGAGACCGCCAGCGTTTACCTCACCAACTACGACTGCGAGATCGAGGCAACGTTCAGTATTGGGGACTTCGCGAGCGAGGAGCTTCAGGACATCGCCTACGACGCAACCAATGACCAGTACGCTATCCTGGACAGCAACTTTACCCAGAGTAACCAGGAGCTCTTCATCGTCGATCGGACGGGGGCGCTCGTGGGCTCATGCGATCTATCGGCGCTCGGCAGTGGGTTGTTCACCGGTCTTACTCATCTCCCAGAGACGGACACCTACCTGGTCGCGTTCCGGTCTGGTGACGTGCTCATTACCCTTGATCGCAGTGAGCTCAACGGCGGGCCTTGTCAGGAGGTGGGGAGGATGGAGATTGAGCCGCTACCTTTCGCCGCCCCCAGTGGCATCCAGTTCATCCCTGGGTTGAATCAGTACCTCGTAGTGGATCTGGGGATCAACGGTAGATCGCAGGTCGGTCTCTTTGACGCAGACTTCGCGCCTATCTTTAGCTTTGAGCCGTTTTCAGTCTACGGTCCTGGCAACGTTGTGGCTGTCTACGTGGCGGCTAGGGACAGCATCTTCATGGCCAATCCATCGGACGAACTATTCGCGTCGTACGACCTGTACGAGCTCGATATCAATGGCACCGTTTCCGAACTTTGCGATACGGCGGCCGTTTCCAGCGATACCCCGTCCGGGGTCACGTACGTAGGCGCGACCAACAGTTTGGTGTGGGGGGACGCCGGCAATGACCGCGTGTACGTGGCTGATGCCGATACTTGTAGCCTTCGGCGCGTACTCGATCTGTCCGGTGTAGTCGAAGTTGCTCAGATCACGTATCTTCCCTCCACAGAGCAGTTGGTGGTGGTGGATGGAAGCACCCTCAACTTTGTGGACTTTGCATCTGGAGTTGTCCAACGGCAATGCTCTGTCGCAGAGCAGGGTCTTGTCGTATCGGGTATTGATGCGTTCGTTGGTCTTGAGCAACTGGTACTCAGCAGCGGTGAGGCGCTTGCGGTCATAGACACCAATTGCAACTTACTTCGTACCTCTTCGCTTCTGGCAAATGGCACTCAGGACGCTATTGAGGGCGCACGAGGGGTGGCCTATCAAGCGGCATTCGGTCGTGCGGCAGTGGTCAGCGTTGCGGGTGGCAACCTCGACGCTATGTACGTAGTCGATAGTAACGGCCAAGTCGAAGGGTACTTCGTACTGGACGTTGAAGGGCTTGTGACGGCCTTTCGAGTTACCACCCTGGGGGCTGGGGACTTGTTCGCTATTTCCGATAGCAACCTGGACACGATTTTCCGCGTGAAGATTCCAGCGCTCGGCGAGCCCACAAACATATCTGGTACTTTCCGCTCAGCCTCGCTCGGCGCAAACGCGGTCTTGTTCGATCGCGGTGAAGGCCGCATCACTGGGGCCGTACTACTGCCGACCGGTCAGGTCCCTCTGTACGGACAGCGTACCGGATCGCGTGTGTCCATCACGTTTGAGACGCCAACGGGCACACCTGTGGTCACTACTGGCTCAATATCTGACGATCTCAATACCATCTCACTCGGGGTGCCCCTCGGTGAACTAACTAGGCAATTCGAGTGACCGTTGCAGGATAGCGTACTGATCGTTTTCCCAAGCGGCTTGGTGCCGACCAGAGCGACTCTAGGGCTGAACGGAGCGCCGGACCATTCCTTCCGAAAGTGGCGTATGGTCCGTGCATGAAGTAGCTCATCCTCAGCACCGCCGCAGTGCTCGCCGTCATCGTCCTCCTCCCCCTCCCCCTCATCTACATCGGCACCGTCCTACTCCGCTCACGCAACGCCTGCTGCTTCACGCGGCGGATGCGCGAGCCTCCGAGCTCGCGGGTCTGCGACCGTTCCAAGTTCGGCCTATCGTAGAGGAGGAGCGAGCAGCGAGCGCCTCGATTGCGCCCATCAAAACACCGCTTATTCTCCGACAGCTGGCTCCTTAGCGGCGAACACACCACCTCAGGGATGCCGCTCCTGGCGAACGACCCGCAACTCCCCTCAACCCTGCCGAACTTCTGGTATCTCACGCACCTTTCAATCGCCGGTGAAAATCATGTGGAGGCGAGCCTGCCTGGTTTACCGAGTATCGCGGTTGGGCGAACGGACCATATCGCCTGGGGCATCACCGACGGCAACGTCGATCCGGCGGACCTGGCCCTCGTACACGGTGATCCAGACGCCACGCGCTACCGGAGAACGTCCGACGGCGTGTGGCAGCCCCTTAACGTCCGCGACGAGGTATTCCAGGTCCGCTTTGGAAATGAGGTCAAGGAGCGCGTCCTCGCCACGGAAGAGGGCGGCACGATCATCCCGAGCAACCAGATCAGGCCGGCCTTCTCGGAAGATCCGGACGCACTCGTGGAGCTGCCGATCGTCCACTTCGAGGGCGACACCTCGCTCTCGGCATTCTTCGCCCTGAACCGCGCCAGGAACACGGCGCAGGCCGTTGACGCGCTCTCCAGGTTCACGGGACCGTCCCTGAATTTCATCATCGCGGATGTCGACGGGGAGATCGGCTACGTGTCTGCTGGCAGGTACGCCGAGCGGCAAGGCGATGCGGGCCAGATCATCGATTATAGGCCTGCCGATGGATCGACCTGGTCACCGATTGCCTACACGGACAACCCACAGACGATAGGGCCGAACAGCGGCCGCATCGTCGCCGCGAACCAGCAACAGGTCGGCGATAGTTTCCCCTATTACCTGAGCGACGCCTGGGCCGACCCACACTGCGCTATGCGAATCCACGCGCTCCTGGATCAGCAAGGAAAGCACGACGGACAGCTTCCTGGCGATGCAGCGAGACACCTTCCTGGAACCCGCCAGCCGAGCGGTGCCCAAGATGCTCGAAGTCGAGCACGACGCACTCACGGACGCAGAGCGTGAGATGCTCGACGCCTTGCAGCAGTGGGACTTCCGCTTCGAGAACGACTCCGCGGGCCCAACGGTCTTCATCACGTGGATGCGCTTCTTCCACGAGGAACTCGCCGCGGACGAGCTTGGCCCTGCCATGTGGCCCGGGATGAGGAGATCGCCGCTGCCGCCGATTGCCCTGGCAGTGCTGGAGGGCCAGAATGCGCGGTGGTTCGCGCAGGCGGGCGACAGCCCAGTGCCGGACTGCTCGGCGGTGCTGCGCCGGTCCCTGTCGCGCGCTGCCGAGGTGCTGGCGACGCGCCTGGGTGAATCGGCGACCGACTGGCGGTGGGGTGACGCCACACCGATGACCCACCCTCACCAAGGCTTCGCCGGCTTGCCGTTGCTGGGGCAGCGGTTCTCGCGGGTTGGCACCTACCCGGGAGGCCCGGATACCTTGATGATCAAGAGCATCGATGCCTCGAACGCACCGAGCTTCGCTACGGCGGACTTCACCCCATCGCTGCAAGTCATCTACGACCTATCGAATCTGGATGCCTCGAGGTTCATGCTGAGTACCGGTCAGTCGCGGCACTACCGCTCGCCGCACTACGATGATTTCCTGCCACGCTTTGCGGCAGGTGAGCGATTCACCGTCCCAACGGAGCGCAACGCGATCCAGGCGGAACACACGCTGATTCTCTCGCCGGCGGGTTGGGCTCGGGAGAACGCGCTACCCGCTAGCAGGCGACGTCAGCCAGTAGTTCACACCGACCTGCGTGAGAATCGCCACCAGTAAGCCCCAGCCGAAGCTCATGAAGGTGCCGATGATGATGTACTCGGTCATCTTCCGTTGCGTGGATTCCTTTACGTCTCCAAAGCGTAGTATCGACTTGGCCGTGATGAGAAAACCTACGCCAGCGGGTAAGCCCGCGAGCATCAACAGCATCACCAGTAGACGTTCGAGATAGCCGATGTAGCGGCCGCCGTCGGTGAGTCCTTTGATCTGCGTTGCCTGGCGGTCCTCGCTGATCTCGCGCGAGAAATCGTCCGTGGCTTTGGCAATGATGATGGCACCGGGCTGCAGCGTGGCGATCAGGCCGCACAGCACCGTGACGGCAGCGAAGGCGAGGGGGAGGTGCGCTGGGTGGAGTTGAGCCCACCAACCGTGTTGCCAGGCATCGGGGAACGCGACGGCGAGGCCTAGGATCACGGCCAGATGCACGCATTGGTCTAGCAGGAACGCGCCGAGCGTGTTCCGCAACAGGTAGAGCTTGACGGCGTCCATGAGCGTGTGGGTGGCCACCAGGATCGCCAGTAGCGGCCAATGCAGTGTGCCCAGCAGGGCACCCGCGGTGAGTGCGACCACCACGATGTGGCCGAGCAAGAAGGGGAATTGGCGTTTGCGCTCGATCAGCCAGTTCGGTTGCAGTGGGAAGTCGGCCAGCAGGTGGGCGGCCAACAATAGTACGCAGGTTTCGATCACGATGCCGTCGTCCTGGGAGGTGCGGGACAGGCGTTTGGGGCTGTCTGGGATGAGACAGGTGATTGGCGCTGTTTCATCGGGTGTCGTCCGTGATGAGCAAGGCCGGCCAGTCGCAGTCTTCGAACAGGCGCAGGGCCTCGAGTAAAGCACGGTAGTGGGCGCTGCGCAGGGCGCTGGTGACGGTCTGCTTCTTGACGGGCTTAGGTAGCAGGGTGCCGATCTGCTCGTGGGTGGCGTCGGGGTGCAGTAGCGCCACGGCGACCGTCTCCGCTTGCCGGGTGGTCCAGTCGCGAGCCAGCTCGCTACACAGGTGCATGACGACGGGGAGCCACTCGGCGGCCCAGCCAACGTCGTGGGGAACGGCGGCAGTGAGGTCGAAGTAGCCACTCATGCGGTCCAGCGCGTGGCCAGATAACTCGAAGGCCTGCCCTGAGGAGAGGGAGGTCTTGCGACGGTTCACGCGCCGTGTGGAGCCGATGCCGATGGCGATACGCGTGTCGCCTAGGGTTGCGGCACGCAGGCGCGCACGCAACAGCAGGGCGAGGCGCAGGGCAGTGGCGGGGCTGTCGAGGAGGAGTTGCCAGGCGTCGCCTCGGAAGAAGTCGGGGGCCCCAGGCACCTTGTGGCCAGTCGCTTTGGCGTAGTCCTTTGCCCCTTGACGGATCACCCGCTGGGCGGCGGCGAGTTCCTGATCGTCAAGAGCACGCGATTCGATGAGATCGCCGGTGAGTACGGCGTGGAGCGTTGGGGTGGTCGGCATGGGCATTGACAGTGGAATTAGTCTGTCTAGCATCAGACAGTCGAATTCGTATGTCAAGTGGACTCCGACGACCACCACGTGCCAGGGCCGCATACCAGGCAGCGGAGGACCGTCGGGTCGCGGGGGCAGTACACTGACCTCATCGAAGGACCCACGGAAGCTGAACGCATGAGTGCCTCGCCCAGCACGGAGCCACACGTCCACTATCGCACCTGTCCCCTCTGCGAGGCGATGTGCGGTTTGGCCATCACGGTGCAAGGCGATAGCATCACCCGCATTCGCGGTGACGCCGAAGATGTGCTCAGCGCCGGCTATCTATGCCCGAAGGGGGTGGCGCTTGGGGAGCTGCACGACGATCCGGATCGTTTGCGCGTCCCGCTGATCCGCGATGGCGACGGGTTTCGCGAGGCCACCTGGGACGAGGCCTTCGCCCATGTCGCGCAGGGGCTGCGTCCCTACCTCGAGGATACTGCGGCGCGCCAGGCGATCGGCGCTTACGTCGGTAACCCTAACGTACACAATCTCGCGGGCGGCTTGTTCCTACGCCCGCTACTCAAAGCATTAGGTACCCGCAATATCTTCTCCGCCTCTACGGTGGATCAGATCCCCAAGCAGCTCGTCAGCGGTTTGCTCTTTGGGGACCCGTCGGCGCTGCCTGTGCCCGACGTGGATCGGTGCGACTATCTGCTGTTGCTTGGGGCCAATCCGTGGGCGTCGAACGGCAGCCTGTGGACGGCCCCGGGCCTACCACTGCGTCTGAAGGCTCTGCGCAAGCGCGGGGGCGATTCGTGGTGGTGGATCCCCGGCGCACGCTCACGGCGCGCAACGCCGATCGTCACCTGCCGATCACGCCAGGCACGGATGCCTTCTGGCTCCTCGCCCTCGCCCAGGAGATTCGCAGTCAGGGCCTGGCCTCCCTGGACCGCCTGGGGGCCTTCACTAGCGGGCTCGACGAGCTGGATGCAGCGCTTGCGCCCTTCACTCCTGATGCCGTCGCGCCAAGGTGTGGTATCGATGCGAGCGTCACACGAGAGATTGCTCGCGAACTCGCCGCGGCGCCGCGCGCCGCGGTCTACGGGCGCCTTGGCATCCAGGCGGCGCGCTACGGCACGCTCGCCGCGTGGGCGACGGAGTTGCTCAATGTACTGACGGGCAATCTCGATCGGGAGGGAGGCGTGATGTTCCCCCTCGCCGCCCACGAACGGATGAGCGATGGCCAGGCGGGGGGGCGCGGCTTTCGCACGGGCCGCTGGCGCTCGCGTGTCAGTGGGCACCCGGAGGTCATGGGGGAACTGCCCGCGGCCGCCATGGCCGAGGAGATCGAAAGCCCTGGGCCCGGTCAGCTACGCGCGATGCTGACGGTGGCGGGGAATCCGGTCCTGTCCACCCCCGACGGCGCGCGCCTGGATAGGGCGCTCGCCACCCTCGATTTCATGGTCAGCGTCGACATGTACCTAAACGAGACCACGCGCCATGCCCAGGTGATTCTGCCGCCGCCTTCTCCCCTGGAGCGTGATCACTACGATGTGGTGTTCACGCGTTTCGCCATCCGCTCGGTGGCCAACTACTCGCCTCATTCGTTTCCGAGCGATACCCCCTCGGAAGAGTCCGTCCTGCTGCAGCTCGCGCACTTAGCAAGCCACGGCACGCTCGCCCACGAGCCGCGAGCCATTGAGGAAGCCTACTTGCGAGGCGCTATCGAACGGGAGCTGAGCAACCCCAACTCCCCGATGTTCGGTGCTGAGGTGGATGAGGTCCTGGCAAGCCTGACCGGCGAGAGTTTGAGCGAGCGCTTGCTCGATCTGCTCCTGCGCACGGGCCCGTTCGGTAGGGGCTTGGATGGTGGAGGCGATGGCCTCGACTTGGCATCCCTCAAAGCCAACCCCCACGGCATCGACTTCGGCCCCCTGCGGGAGCGCCTGCCCGGGTACCTGAGTACTCCCTCGGGCACGATCGAGTTTGCCCACGACAGCATTCAGGGCGAGTTGGCGCGCGCTCGCGCCGAGTTGGAAGGGGTGGCGGATGCACGCTGGTTGCTCATCGGTCGTCGCGACGTGCATTCGAACAACTCGTGGATGCACAACCTGCCGTCACTCATCGAGCGCCCGGAACGCTGCACACTACGGCTGCACCCGGACGATGCGGCGTCGCTCGAGGTGCGGGACGGTGGGCTCGTGCGGGTGCGTTCAGCGGTAGGCGAGGTGGTGGCGCCCGCAGAGGTCCACGAGGAGATGCGGCGGAGCGTGGTCAGCCTTCCTCATGGCTACGGCCACGGCCTCAGCGGTGTTCGCCAGCGTTACGCACGGTACCACGCGGGTGTGAGTGTCAACGATCTCGTGCCCGGCGAACTGGATGGGCCTTCGGGCAACGCGGTGCTCAACGGTGTCGCAGTCAGCATAAGTGTGCTCGACAAACCGTGAGGCCCGCGGCGGCGGGCGCTGGGACCCGCCCGCCGCGAAGCTAACTGAAACAGTTGCCAGTCAGGCGATCAGGGATACAGATCCCCGTCATCCCCGCTGTCTTCCCGCCAGATGGTCCAGTTGTCGAAGGTACCCCCCAACCCCAGACGCCCATACCACTTGATCTGCAGCAGATCCGGCGTGCCAGACAAGTTGTCCTGCCCCACGTTGCGCCCGTAGATAGAGATCGGCTCGGCCGTCGTCGTTGCCATCACCAATCCGGTGCAGGTCACCGCGGAGCCAGCGTCGAAGTCCATCTCGAAGAGCGTGCCGAACTCGCTGCCGGTGGAGTAGCGGCCCCACCGAGGCGAAGGCTGACCGCAGGGCGGGTGAGCTTCGCGTGATCAACTTCTGGCAGGGGCCGCGGGTGCAGTGGACGGCTGGGCGAGTGGAGAAGTTGCACGCAGAGCTGGGGCGCTTTTGCCGCTTGGCGGAGGTGGACGCGAGGATGTGGGAGATCGATCCGCCTGGTTGACGCGCTCACCAGCCTCGCGCCCGCGCCACCCATCGATGCGCTTGCCGCAATTGGCGAAAGGCTGCACTACAGTCAACCGAAAAGTGTGAAACCAGCTCCCTCCCCCCGCGTTCGCCGTTAGATATCTCCACTCAATTCACGAGTCCAACTCAGCCCCTTTGGCCGTCACTACTCCTGTAAGCGGGTGATACCTCGCCCGACGCGATCTGACACACGGAGACTCAGAGAATGCCTAACATCACCATCTACTGGGATGGATACGACGGGTCCGGAGCCCCCAGAGCCAACATCGAAGTTCTCGGTCACTCCACCCCCATCGAGATCCCGGAGGAAGCTTGTGGATTCCGTCTAACGAGACCCGACGGATGGGATGAACCATGGTGCTTCTTCCGCTTTGGAACGAAACAAGTACTTGAATATCTGGGAGTAACCTACTCGTCAGCGTTCGCCAGCCGTTATCAAGTGCCGCTGGTAAGTGAGTTGGAGGCCCGCGGACCGGTGAGGGGATGTGATAGCGGTGCCTTCACATTCACCACCCAGTTGGACGGTGTACCGCTCAGCGTGGAAGATCCCATCATCGCTGGCGCAGGGTCCTTTACCGCGAGCTTCAGCACCGAGAGGCAGATCACCTGGCTGAACCATAGCGGCGTGAAGCTACCCAAGCCTACGGAGATTCCGCCACCTGAGCTGCCGGACCCTACAGATGTCCTTCCCCCTGAGTTCTTTGAGCAACCGCCATCCCTGGAAAGTTGCATCAGAGACTTTGATGGCGTTTTTCACTGCACGGAGGTAGGCACACGAGCGCAGGCTGTGGCCGACCTCAAGCCTACCTTGACCGCTGGGTTTGGGAGCTTATTGGCACGTCGAAGTGAGGAGATCCTCCCTCGATTCACCGTTACCACGACGCCTGATAGTGCACCCACGACTCACGCGGCCAGTGAACCAGCCACGGTTCCCTGCCCAGCGGAGCTGTTGCTAACAGCGACCTTCACGAAGGCGCCTGGGATAGCAGCACATGAGGTGCGATATCGCTTCCACTTCGCCAACGGGCCGGTATCCACCGTATTCCGGAGAACTGTCGACGGTCCAGTGACGATTACTCACAGCGTGCCGCTGCCCCTTCCGCCACCGGTGAGCGGAGGAGGAGGATCATTGCCGTCTCGCCCGACTGATTCGTTCGCGGTGTACGTGCCCCTACCCGATCAGGTGCCTTCACCCCGGACGCCACTGCGAGGCGCCTCTAGCTTCCAGGTGGAGCCGCTACCCGAGGGCGAGCATCGCGGTTCGGTTCAGCTAGAGATCCTAAATGGGGCGAACGGCCCGATACGCACGGAATGGGTGCAATACCACATGCGCTGCGAGGTCGCCTCGTTGCGCCCCCTACTCACATTAGGCAGCCGGGGTCCTGGTGTTCACTCATTGCAGACGCTGTTACGGCGCTCGCCGCTAAGCGACGCCCCATCCCTTCGGATCGACGGCGTGTTTGGCCCGCGCACGCAGGCAGCGGTGAAGACATATCAGAGTCAGCGCCCCCTAAAGGTGGACGGCGTAGTGGGTAGGCGGACGTGGGGCCAACTGCTGACGTCCATAGAATGAGGTAGGTACGCATGGCAACTGGGTGCGGTTGGGGTGAAACGCCCCGCACCCCGTTGCCAGCGGAAAGCGGCGTGGTGTCGCCGAACAATGCGGGGGAACTCCCTTTCGATTGTGAGCTAGGCGACCTCGTTTGCCTCACGCTGCGGTCCGACTGTCTATCACCCGGCGACACAGTTTCCGAGCGTTCTGCGCCAAGTAACGGTAGACACCTCATAAGGTGTGTCTCCACAACCGCTAACAACAGGGAAGCCTCCAATGCGATCAACACTTGCGGCTCTGCTCTCTTGCATCGCGATCTGCCTGCCAACGATCGGGACAGCGGGACAGATCGGTCTCAACGATTTCTCGGGATCTGAGACGGTTCAGGATTTCACCGGCACCCGACAAGCCGCACGGTCCTTTACGCTCGATGGCGTGACCTATACGGGCACCGGCGACAACATCGGCTCGCTGGACACGTTTGATCGCTTCGGTTTCTTCGGCGACGTGCCCGCGTCGAATGGCGATATGCTCGCTAACAACATCGCCGAGGGCAACTTCACGATGGACTTCTCCCAGGTGGTCAACCGAGTTGCTTTCTATCTGGCGGACTTCAGGTTCGCGACGTTTTCCATCTCCATCTTCGACGACACGCAGCAACTGCTGGATTCGTTCTCCGTAAGCACCGGGGCGGGGGGCGTGTTTTTCGGATTTGAGTCGCTGCAGGACATCTTCCGCGTTCAAATCGTCGAGATCGTGGTGGTAACGGCGTCATCACTGTGCTCGACGACCTACGCTACGAGGCGTTCGCAGTGCCCGAGCCCTCCGCGCTGGCGTTGGTTCTCACGGGATTCCTGGCGATCGGTTGGCGCTCGAGAGGCCGTCGGACCCAACTCGGATAGCGCGCGAGTCCCCCTGGGGGCAACACAAACCCCCGGTAACAGCGCTGCTGCTGGCTGGATAGGTGGGGATGGTGCACGCGCGACGGCGCCCATCCTGATGGCTCCTACGCTGCCCGTAGGGTCCAAGTGACGAGCAATATTATTTGGTCAGACCATCGAGCTCGACAGAGCGACAAAAGCAGCGACAAGAAAACCAACCGCGACTGCCAAACCCTCCACCTCCTCTTGAGCGATTGCTGTGCCACGCGTGTTTGATCAAGGGTCTTCTCCACACGAGAAGCTCCGTACACCGTTCAAAAACATAGTTGAAAAAGGACCTTCGGCCGGTCAACACATACCTTCTCGAGGCTGGTGAGGCACGTCAGCACCTGGCTGAGCTATTGGAAAGTGTAAGCACCGCAAATCGTCGCCACCGACCGAGGATAAACGAGTCAGCGGATAGCAGGACGGTGATGCTCTCTGTCGGTACTCTTACGTCGGAGGAACTCGCAGTTGGTCAGTTGGCGAGACGCGTGGGGTTCTCGGTGAGCGTTTCCTACGGATCGACGAAGAACCTGCTGAACGAACCAAGACCCTACGCTCATTGAGCAATCGATCATGGCGCAAGGTAAGGACCAGTCCGCTCTAACCGATTTTCCCCCTAGAGTCACAACACCGACCTGCAACAATCCTGCTCGAGGCCCGCAACTAGCAGCCTTCTTCTCGAGCCTCGACGGGCGCAAGTGGCGAAATCGCACCATCGAGCCAGGATCAGGCCACTTATCGAGCTCACGCGCTCAGGTACTTGGATAGCGTTCTTCCCCCTGCGTGTCGCCTCGGTTACTCCCAATCCCTCTACAAGACGCGTATGTCGGAGACAGAGAAAACTCGATCGATGCGATCGCCGTTCCAGCAGTACTTCAAATGCTGACTCTGTATTGGCAAGGAGACAGCCGTCGGCTCAAAGGCCGCAATGCACTTCCCGGGCGTTCGGCGAGCACTCCTGTACAGCAGCCCGTTCGATCCGCTGTCACGCAGTTCAGCTCCCAGACGCTGGCACGCTGGCCACGTAGCTATATCCGGGTTGCTCAACGCCTGATGTGCGCTCCCGCGAATGTCATGCATGGGAAGCAGCGCGGTCCCTGAATAGCATCGCATCTCAAGCTCGATGGCGTCCTCCTGCGTCTCTTTTAATCGTCTTTCCTGATGAAACACGGTCTCCGCGATCGCCGTTTCTTCATCGAGCGAGGCGTAGTAGACGCCATAGTCACCGCGACTGAACCGACTTTCCCTGCCGAAGTGCGTGAACGCGGCCATCACGATACTCGCCCCTGGGCCAGTCACCCACTGCGACTTGTCGACGAGGAATAGGTTTCCGGCCTCAGCCCTGACGCGATCGTTGGTTGCCGACTCCAAGGCGAAAGCGATCTCTAACTCTTCCGGGTCGACCAGAGCCTCGAACATTGGGATGGGAGGAAAGCGTGAGGGAATGATCCGAAACTGGGGCGTGTTTTTGAGGTCCTTACGCCGGATCTTACCCACGCCAGGCATCCAGATGCCGATGCACTTGGTAGAGATCGTCCACTCGCCCTTGCAACATCACATCAAGCGCCGACATCCCGCCGAAGGCAGCATTTGGCCGCTTAACGTACCCGTCGGCGCGCTCCGCCACGGGAAACAGAATGTGAGTCGCCTTGTACACGCCCATCAGGACACTAATCCGCTCAACCGTATCGGTAGGAACGCCAGAAACCTTGCCGTCTCGCCACCGGTAGAACGTCCGCTCACTAGGGCCTCCAAGCAACACCAGAGACTGGTCTCGTGTCAGTTCCCAACGGCTAGCAATACCGAGACAGGCCCTTATTGCCACACGCCGAATCTCCGTGGGATCGAGCTCGGCCAGTGGCCGCGGCGCGGGGGCTTCGATAACAGGGGTTAACGGTGTTGTCATACGCTTCTTATTATCCAGATATGCCGCAATTGGCAATGCGCTCCGCCCGAAGTAGGGCAGTTGCCGAACGCATACCCAACACCTCTACACCATGTAAGCGCGAGAAATAAGTAGGCCTTTCATTGCCCTAGGGAAGCTACCTGTGGTGCACGGAACGAAGTAGGCTGGCGCGAGGTGTGCGAGGACGCAGGTTTCTAGATCGATTCGCTGGTAGACGAAAGCGCAGGCCTCACGCAGGTAGTGCGCGAGTGGAAGCGTCTCCTGCTCGTGCTGAGTGCCGGTCGCGCCTTTGCCGCGGACGCGATCAGTCTGCCTTTCGAGCTGGAAAGGCTAAGCGTTGGCTGGACCGCTTTAAGCAGGCCGTGAGCGGCGGTGCCGTGCGCTACCTCAGGCTGCAGCTGCGCCCAAGCTGAACGTAAGTGCTACAACCAATCCGGTAGGTCCCGGCGACATCCCTCATATTCCTGATAGAAGGCGTGGCGGGAGAGCTCAGCGGTTTCCTGCAGCGCTGGGAACGGTCGCGTCGCCTCAAAGAGGGCCCGTTCCCAGCTGCGCCGGTCGCTGAAGGCAAAGGGGTCCACAATCGGCGGAGCCAGGACAGGTAACGCCTCGCAATCACGAACATCTACCAACATCCTCGCCGCCAGAGCGCTGTTGTACTGATACACCTGCTCCGCATAGCCTAGATTCTTTGAGATGATGGCGCTCCCGTGGCGGCCGGCGACTATCTGAACGTGAGACGGAATCTCGTCGACGCCCTGGGGCAGGATCGGCACCCAATGGGCCTGCGTGTCGCATGGCGCACCACCTGCGCGACACACCCGATACAGACCACCACCATCCACGCTGACCTCGGCGGACGTCGTGCTCGCTACCGGGCGCCATGGCACCGTACCATCGGGCTCGAAGCGTTCGACGATGACCGCCTGCCCGCTATTGGCCAGGGCGAGGACGCAGCGACCGCGCTCTCCTGTGGCTTCACACTCACCGACGCTCGCTAAGAGCGGGGCCGCCAAGGCAACGATGCCACAAACCACCCAAGATATCTGATTCATCACACAGCTCCTGTACGACGCGCTCGTTAGTGCTTCCAGTGTCATCGTGCCGAGCGCCACAATCAAGACGCGCGCCTACCTGACGCCGCACCAAGCCCCGGATGGCGACCCGTAACAGCGATCCTCGCGACTCCAGTTCCCCGTATCGCAGTTAAATCCTGTGCCGCCAACGAGGCCGTCGGCCCCATTGCTCCACACGTAGAACGGCAGAACTTCCTGCACATGAGCGGGCTGGCGCGTCGCGTAGTGATAGGGCCTTCCCCATTGGTCTGCGGGCAGCGCTGCAACGTAGAGGCTTACCGTGCCAGGAGGCGGATACACCAGCTCCTCGAGCTCTGTCGGGAGTCGTTCGTGGTCAAGGACGAACAAGTTCACGGCCGACGCGAGAGCTCGCACGTCGGAGATCGCTTTCGTTGAGGCCGAGTCCGAATGAGACCCGCTGCTGCTGACGAAGCAGCTGATGGCCCACAGCAACACCAGGGTCCCAAGCGCGATACTCCCCCATCGCCAGGGGCGCCAGTCTCTACCCAGCATTCGCAGTGACTCCAAGGAGGATGACATGGAGGGTTATCGTCGCCGGCCCGTAAGGTGGGTTTGGCAAATCACAGGAAAATGCTCGCGGTACGTCGCCACTAACCCAATGACGGCCGGAAACGCTAGCCTTGGGGAGCATGCCCGCGCGGGGAGATAAGCATTGCAGACACTAACGCTTGAGCCAGTCGGGTCCCTGTTTCTTGCCGCGGCGCTAAACTCGTGCGACGCCCTCGTCGGAGACAAAGTGAGCGTTCACCTCGCCCCGAGCACGCCTGAGGACTATTGGTAGGCTCACTATGAGCTCAGCGGACCCTCGGCGCGGCCGAAATGGAAAACTCAGCCTTCAGGAGAGTTGGAGTCAGCGCCCTTGCGGAGCAATTCTGCAAACGCAATCTAGAGATTGCGAACTCTCCGCTCCAATCGTAGGTAGTACGTATCGAGGAAACAGAAAATGACGATCGGGAATGCCGCGACTGGCATCGCGACCGTGATTCCTCTCGAGAGTGAATACCAAAACTCCCCTGGTGATCCATCACCTGTCCCATCTCCACATGACCTTATCGGTGAACACTTGCTCCAGGCGCTCGGCCAACGGCTCACCACCCGGCCTCGTGCAGTCGATTCGCGTCGCCGATGAGCAACGTGACTGCAACCAGTCCACGAAGGCCATCTTGCCAACTCCTGCGCCCGCATGGTGGCCAGGCATCCCGGTCACATCGACACCCGGATGCGCATCACTACCGCACAGGTAGAGCCTGTTTACCGGCATGCCATAGTTGCCGCGCCAAGCGTGGGTCCGGGGCTGTAGAGCCGCCTAACGGCCAATGCACCGTGGAAGCCGTCCCCCGCTGGTCAGTCCGAGCATGCGGGCTAGAGTTGTGGGGCTCAGCGCTACCTACCCCAGGACGCTATCGGCGAAGCCAGGTGCATAGCGATCAGCCGTGTTGATCATGCGGCGTGCGACAGGGAAGAGGCGGGTCGTTAGGGTTCGGCGTCGGCTGTTCCCTCGCTCGGCTCCCGCGCGAGCGTGTACGACTCCCCGGACGGCACCACCAGCACCATCCCGACCACGTCATCTCCCTCACTCAAGAACTCCATGGTGATCGGCGCCACCTTCAGGAAAAACTCGGTAGGCGAGGAGGCGAAGAGCGGCGCGTCGCCATCGCCACCCTCGACCCGCGCTAACAGACCCATCTCACCCAGGGTCACGGTGATCGGCGCCTCTCCCGCGTACACGCCCACGTAGCGCGCAAGCATCTGACGGGGGACGTCGATCTCGTCGCGCTCGACAAGCCGATAGCCGCGAGGCACGGGTTCCGCCAGGACATCCCACGCGTAGGCGCGCTGGACCCGCTTGCTGATTTCCTCGATGAGCGCGCCGCCGCTATCGGAGTTGGTCATCACGGCCAGGCCGTAGCCCTTTGAGACGTGCGCAACGATGCGGGCGCGAAATCCCCAGTTGGAGCCGCCGTGGGAGAAGTACCAGCCCTGGCCGTCCTGCTCGATGGAAAAGCCGACGGCGAAGCGACCGACGCCCACGGGCGTGATCATGCGGCGCGCGTGATCGGTATCGAGCACCCGATTCGATTCGCCTGCGACGGACTTCTGCACCTCGATGGCGAAGGTGGCCAGATCCGTCGGCGTGGTCCACAGGCCGGCGGCGGCGAGTTCGGGGTAGACATGCCACGGCGCGGCCCGGGACTCGCCTTTCGCCGAGTGCGCTCGCGCCGCCTTCTCGGCCCACGACGCGGGCAACGGCTGTTCGTAAGTGCTCTCGGCCATGCCCAGTGGCTCGAGCACGCGCTCGCGCATGAGCTGAGCAAACGGCATCTCTCTTGCGTCGCTCAACACGAGCTGTTGCAGCATGACGCCGCCACCGGAGTACTCGTATGCCACGCCCGGTTCACGCTCCATGAAGATGCGAGGTACGTTCGACGGGGCCTTGCCCTCGAGGATCTCGATCGTCGTTGGGAGGTCTTCACCTGGTGGGTAGCCGGGGAAACCGAAGGCATCACCTAGGCCCGAGGTGTGACTCATGAGCGCCGCCGGAGTGACGGCACGCTGCGAGGTCATGCCTTCACCATCGAGCTTCCATGATGTGAGGATCTCATTCACGCCCTGATGCAGTCCGAACTTGCCGTCCTGCACAGCCTCGAGGCTCGCCATGGCAGCAACGGGTTTCGAGATGGAGGCCGCCTGGAAGAGGGTGTGCGTGTCGACTCGGCGACCCGTGACCACGTCTGCTACCCCGTAGCCTTTGGCCCAATGCACTTGGGCGTTCCAAATTACCGCCACGCTCGCACCGGGCACGCCGAGCTCTTGGAGCAGATCGTCGACGGAAAATGCGCCGAGACCCTCGGCGTGTTCGCCTGACTGCGTCCCCTCGATCGCCTGGCGTGCGGCTGAGGGAGTGATTGCGTGTGCGGCTAGCGACGCTACACCCAAGGCGGCTGCCACAAACAGTGGGCATTGCGGGCGCAGGGACGTTAGGGGTTTGAGGTTCATGGCAGCGCTCTCTTCCTAGGAAGGTGCACATTGCCATGTGGCGTTGTGGGGCACTAGTCGCCGCGGACGATGTGATCAGGCGGAGAAGCACTAGGGAGTTCGTTCATTCGCAACCACCATTCCGCCCGCTTGTCATGGAAGCCTGCGGGGGGTGCACACCTCTGGGCGCAGGCAGGGCGCCGTTTGACCCATGGCGTGGCGTTGGCGACGAAGTCGCCGGGCACCCTACAGAGGTCCCAGGCGCGCAGTTCACCCAAGTCGGTCGCCCCGGAGGCAAGCATGGCTGGCGGGGTCCACACAGTCGGTCGGTGCGCTAGTCGATGGCGCGTAGCGTGCTTGCTTCCACACCGCCGATCGATCTTATGTGTCGATGAAGAAAATCTAGAAACACCACCAACCGTTTGGGTCGGTAGCGAGAGGACGGGTAGGCCACGTTGATCGGGAGGCGGGGGGCTCGCCACCTGGGGAGCAGGTCGAGGAGTTGACCGGACGCGAGGTCATCGTGCACGAACCAACGGGGCAGGATGGCCATCCCAACCCCCGCGAGGACAGCCTCCTTCAAGGCAACGATATTGTTAGTCGTGAGCCTGGGTCGGGGGAAGATGGTCGTTCGCGTTCCCCGTTCGTGGCGCAAGGGAATCCTCCCGCTTTCGAACGGTGCCAACGCCACCAGTGGGAGGCTCTCGGCGGCTTTGGGCGTGCGCAAGGGACCCTTACCGGTGCGCAGGGTCGGTGCTGTCACCAGCAATCGCTCAACGGACCCAAGTTCCCGAACGATGAGCGTGTCATCGGGTACGGCGCCGATCTTGATCCAGCAGTCGCAACCCACTTCGGCGAAGCGAATGGGGCGGTCGTCCAGCTCCCATCGGACGTCTAGTGCTGGGTTCTCCAGGAGAAACGCAGCGGCCAGTCGGGCCAGTGCCGTTTGGCCGAAGGCGACAGGTGCCACCACATGGATGGACCCTCGCAGGATGCCATCGTCGTGGTGATGACGCTCTTCCAGGGCTTCCCAGCCTCCCAGCATAGCGCGAGCGTCGACCAGCAGAGCCGCGCCCGCCTCGGTCAGGGTAAGCGAGTGTGTAGTGCGGGTGATCAGCTGCTTGCGCAGGCGCGACTCGAGCTCCGCGAGCTGCCTGCTGGCTGCGGGCTGAGACAGGCCCAAGCCACGTGCGGCTTCGCTTATGCTACCGGCTTCGGCGATCCGCACGAAGGTGCTGAGTAAGGTGAGTCGATCGAAGGCTTTGCTCATGCGTAATACGCATATCAGATATCCGCGTTAGTCGTCTACCGAGGTCGTCGAAAGCTCGCCAGAGTGTTCCCCACACTCGATCACCTACGTGAGGAACGCCATGAACGACAACAATCGCACCGCGGGCATCAACCGGACTTTCCGCCTCGGCAGGGACCTGGAGATCAATCGGCTTGGATACGGCGCCATGCGCCTTACCGGCCAGCCGGGCAACTACGGAGCCTTCGAAGACCGGGAGCATGGCCTCGCCCTATTGCGTCGAGCCGCCGCCCTCGGCGTGAACTTTTTCGATAGTGCTTGGGCCTACGGCCCGGAGGTTGCGGATCAAATCGTGGGCGAGGCGCTCGGCGACGCGAGCGTTGTCATTGCCACGAAGGGCGGTGTCGACAAGCCAGCGGCTGGGAAGATCACGGTCGATGGATCCCGCGACGCGCTCCACCGCCAGATCGATGGCGCGCTCGGAAACATTCGCCGGGATCGGATCGATCTCTTCCAGCTGCATCGCGTGGATCCGGAAACGCCCATCGAGGTGTCCGTGGCGGCGCTCGCCGAGGCGCAGGCCGACGGGCGAGTAGGGCACATCGGTCTGTCCAACGTCACGCGCGGCGAGCTTGATCGTGCCCTGTCGGTGGCGCCCATCGCCAGCGTGCAGAACCGCTTCAACATGGCCGAGCGGGAGACTCAGGACGACCTCGTCGACTACACCGCTGAGCGGCACGTTGCCTTCATACCTTACGGTCCCCTGGGGGCCCATCCGATGAAGCGCGGCGCGACTCTCGAGCCCGTGAAGGCGCTCGCGTGGTTGTTGGCTCGATCGCCCAATGTGATCGTTATCCCCGGCACCACATCAATCGCACATCTCGAACAGAACGTCTCGGCTTGGGATCGGGTGTAATCGACTGAGTACCCGCGTGATCGGCTCACTCCCGTACTGCGGGGCACCGACGCGTCGTTACCCTGCTCGACGAGCTCGACATCACCAACCTCAAGGGAGGAGCTCAGCTGGCACCATTGCCAGCCTCTCGATTTCACTAGGCTCTACCTCTTGCGCCAACTCGTTGGCCGCCAGTTCGAACTGGGCAAGATCGCCGCCTCCCTCGTACAGCGCGAGTCGCGCCACCAGCAGGCGCAGTCGCAAGGCCCACAGGGCGCCAGGCGCGGCAGCTTCGAGCCACTCCACGCGCAGGATGTCGAGATAGGAACGCGCCTGCGCCGGACGTCGCAGCTCCAGCAGGGCGTTGGCGTAGTAGTAGCTGAACAGGGCGATCGCCGGCATCGGAGCTGGCGTAACACTATCGAAGTATGCCTGGGTGACATCTAGATGGGCCAGTGCCTCTTCCGCGCGCCCCATCAGATAGAGGAGGTTGCCGAGGTTGCCGCCGACGTAGGCGCAATAGGGCGTCATCTCGCCCGTACAAAAGCCCTCGCGTGCAGCCAGGTAGTGGGTCAAGGCCGCTTCCCGTTGGCCGATGGCGTTGAACTGCTGGGCCAAGGTGGCATGGACCCAGGCCGTTCGAGCGCTGTGCAGCCCATACATCTTGGTGGTGTCGCTTAGCACGGGCTGGAGCTGCGCAATCGCCTCGTCTTGGCGGCCGAGCATGCCCAGAATCTGGCCCTTCTGTCCGTCGCTGGCTAGGCGCTGCCACAGGGGGACGTCGAGGCCATTTCTCGCACGCACGCGGTCCAGCTCGCGCAGCGCCTCGAGCGCCAGTTCCAGGGCACCGGTGCGGGATAAGGACTCAGCGTAGGCCGACATGATGCCGTGGTAGTCAGCGTCCACATCACCCCGTAATCGGTAGCTCTGCACGGCCCCCTCCAGGGTGGATACCACGTCCCGAAACTTCAGGTGTGCGGCATGGATTCGGGCGTGCGCAAAGGCAGCGAGGCGATCTAGACGGGCCGCGGCCGACGGGTCGACGATCTGTGTGTGTTCCGTGTTGGCCATCACCTCGATAGCCTCGTCCGCGTGCTGGTTACTAGCCAAGCGTTCGGCTAGACGATAGGCACTCCCGAGCGCCTGCTCACTGGCGGGGCCGTGCAGCGCTCGCATGAGCGATACGGTACGCCGGCGTTCGCGAAACAGCTCCTCTAGGCGCTTGTGACCATCGTATATCTCCACCAAGGCAGCGTTGATCGCCACGCGAATACGCAGATCCTCCGGCTCCTCCCGATCCAGGCTTGCGGACACCCGATCGAGCGCCTTCGCCAGGGCTTCGTAGGCAGCCCCCGTCTCCGTACGCGGGTCACCGGCGGCGCGTAGAAACTCGACCAGGAAGTCTGTGGCTTGGCTGTTGATCGCACGCTCCGTATCGGCAGCGCGCTGCATGCGTTGCGCATGCCAGGCGAAGGCTGCCGAAAATACGGTACCTAGGGCGAGAGCCACCAGCAGCGCAACGATCCAGGGGCGGCGCTGACGCAGGCGCTCGTATCGCGCCAGGGCCCTAATCTCTCGTGTACGCTCCCCCAGCTGACACAGGGCGTTAAGCATCTCCTGCACAGAGCCATAGCGGCGAGCCGGATCCCCCTCCGTGGCCCGCGCGATGAGCTCACGCAGCGCCAGGTCATCTACCTCGCGTTGCCAGCCCGTGGCGAAGGGACGGCGAAAGTCGCCCGCGAACAGCTGGTATAGAACCACCCCAAGGGCAAAGACATCGCCAACGGCAGAGGGCCCCGATCGCAAACACTCGGGGGCGACGTACAGGGGAGTTCCGCCATCCGCCGTTAGGTCTTGCTCGCTCATGGTCAAGCCGATCGGGCGCAGGTTGTTCTCGGCGAACACCTCCTCGTAGCGCTTGCGGGCACAGCCCAGATCCGTGAGTCGCAGGCGCCAGGTGCACCCATGGTCCCGCGCAATGAGGATGTTCGCTGGCTTTAGATCGCCGTGGATCACGCCGGTTCCATGGAGCGCAACGACCGCCTCCAGGAGCTGTGTTGCCAGGTCCAGTTTGCCCTGCATCGTCCAGGGTTCGCTGGCACAGAGCTGCCAGGTGAGAAGATCCTGCCCTTGGTCGCTGAAGAGCAGGTGCTGGTAGGGGTCATCGAATTGCGCGTGCAGGGGCGGGGACAAGGCCGCGTGATCGGGCACCTGAGTGGCGATCAGCTGCCAAAAGGAATACTCGCGCACCAAGCGTCGGGCGCCCTGCCCGTCGGTTGCCACCTTGGCCACGACCACCGCCTCGTCGAGGCGAGCTCGCCACACCTCTACGCCATCACGCGCCGCTAGGGCCATCTCCAGCAGGCAGTCGCCTACCCGATCGCCGCAGCTTAAACGGGTGCTTGGCAGTACTTGATCGAGCACGCGGCGCTGAATCTCGCCATCGAAGACGTAGCCCTCACCGCGCTTGTTCTGAATCAGCGCCTTGTAGCGCTGGCCTAGGGCCTTGCGCACCTTATGGATCCACTGACCTACCTTGCGTGCCTCGTCCGGCGTCAGACCGTACTGAAACGGCTGCAGAGCCCGCGGCGAGTGCATGAGCTGCACCAAACTTGCCAGGGGTTTTGGCTCGAGCTGCACCGGTGAGCCGTCGATGAGCAGCTGGCGGCGAGCTGTGTTCAACACGATCTGGTTGTCGCCGTAGACGTACTCGAAGCGTCCATCGGCGAGAAGCAAGTCACCGTCCATCGATTGGTCTCCTTGATTGCAAGGCCTGAAGGCGTGCCGACCACGCGGCACTCCTCGCGCTGATCGCGTGGCGCCATCGCCCTCAAATGCCCCCGGGAGACTGCCTCTAGTACGCCCCCAAGCGCTGCCAGGGCGGCCCCATCAAACTCCCGAGAGACTTGCCCAAGGGGTTGATTTCCCGACCCCTTTGGCCGTTCGAAACACTTCCGAGAAGCTTCGCCCCTCGCCACCAGCGCGCAGCCACCAGCACCATCGTCAGGGCGATCGCGAGCGAACGCCGCAACACGCTGCGAAGTAGTGCGGCGGTCGCGGTGCGCTTCGCACTCTCGTCCCCTGAGGATCGGTCGGGGGTGCCCCGGCGGCGCCAAGGTGGCCCTGCGCGAAGGGCCGAAGGTGATACGAAGGAGTCCACTTCCAATGCACTACGGCAACAGCACGGCCAGCGCCGCAAGGGTTCGTGGGCGCGTTCGATGAGCGTCGGCTGGCCAAGCACGCCCTTCGGTGCTCTCGGTGCTCTCAGGGCCCTGTTCAGCCTCATCCTGGGGCTGAGCCTGTGGAGCGCCGATGCCCTCGCCGATTCGACGTGCCAGGACCTCCTGACGCGGACGGAGCCGGCGGGCCTCGTACGGGTGCTTCCCATTCTCGAAAATCGCTGCGCCACGCCCTTCACACAAGCCGAGCAGCTATTCGTTGCCGGCGCCGGCGGCTGGTGGCTACGCACCTGCGCCTTCCCAGCCCACCACACATCTCGCGCCAGGTTGCTTACGTTCTTTTCATCCTCGGCCATCGTCGCCGCCGTAGGCCGGCGCTATGCACTCCCAGGCACGGCTGCCGACACAGCGTACGCAAGCACCAGCGCAGCCCCGTACTCGGCTGGAAGCCGCGCCGCCGCAGCCATCGGTTGCAGCGCCCGCGGCAAACGCATCGCCGAGGGCATCGATGCCTGGCTCCTGCTGGGTGCACGTGGCTCGGACGGCGACTTCGTGAGGGGCTGCGTTTCCTTCTTCGGCGGTCGCCACTCCGAAGAGGACTGCACGTGCCTCGCCGATATTGGCGCGAGCGTCTTACCCAACTTGCACGCCAGTCACTTCACGCGGGACAGCGTGCAGCGAATCACCCGCACCAATCCGCTGCTGGGTCTTCAGATCGCCCTGAAATGCGGGCTTGCGGAGCCGTAGACCGGTGCGACGTCAGGGCAGTTAGTGCCACAAGGGAGGAAGACGAGTGACCTAGTGAGGAGCGTAGAGACATCGAAAGATGTCCGGGAGAAGGAATGTTGATGTTATCCAAAGCGATGTGTAAGAGGACTTTAACGATGAATGCAATGCAACCTCCCACGGAGAGGATGAGAAGGAACCCCGCCTGGTGGGGTTGCCTGGCGGCCTGCGGACTCTCACTGGGCGTTGGCGGTCAAGCCCTCGCCGCGGTGGATGTCGATGTGCAGCTATCAGCAAACCCGGCGCAAACGTCGGAGCAGGTCATCGTGTCGATTGCGGTGTCGAATCCCGGCACTTCTCTCGAGACGGATTTGAGGGTCACGACCCCGTACCCTGCGGGCGTGAACAACCTGTCCGAAAGCCTGGTACTCGGTGGCCTGAGTGTGTCCGAGTCCTGCGCCCAAGCGAACGATGGCAATAGCAGCAGCTGCAGCGAAGGGGATCTGCTGATCTGGAACCTCGCCCCGCTAGCGCCAGGGGCAGCCACGATCCTGTCGTTTCCCGTCACCGTCTCAGCGGGCGCCTTCGAAGGCAGCGCGATCCCTTGGGTTGCGGAAGTCACGGAGTTCGGTGTCGTACGCAGCAGCGACGATGCTTCGATCATCGTCGATGGCAACGCGGTAGCCTCCCTGACGATCGCCGAGGATCAGGATCCCGTCGGTGCGGGCGAACTGCTGACCTACACGGTGGACTACGGCAATCCCTCCGTCACCAACTTCAACGACGCGGTTCTCACCGTGGACGTTCCCGCAGGCACCACGGTAGTCAGTGCTTCCGGCGGCGCCGTGGTCGACGGCAACGAAGTCAGCTGGAGCTTCGGCAACCTACCGGCGGGCTTCGTCGGTCGTGAACGCGTCTCCGTGGCCGTGGATACGGGCCTTGCGCCGGGCACTCTGCTGCCGGTCGATGGCGAGTTCGCCGGCACCTCCAACTTCCTGCCCTCCACGCGCACCACGCGCGAGATCGCCTACGTCAACAACGGTGGCCCCCTGGCGCTGTCCGTCAACATCAACGCCTCGCCCGCGCAGCCCAGCGAGCAGGTACTGGTGAGCTTGAACCTAGCCAACACCGCTAACTTCCCGGTGTTCGATGCGCAGGTGCTCCTGCGCTACCCAGGCCGCCTGTTCAACTTGAGCGAATCGCTCACGGTGGGCGGGCTGAACGTGAGCGCCTCCTGCGCCCAAGCCAACGACGGTAACTCCAGCTCCTGCTCGATCAACGATCTTCTGATCTTCGACTTCGATCAGCTGAACCCTGGGCAGTCGATCGAGCTGTCCTTCCCCGTGACCGTTGGCAGCAGCGCCCCCAGTGGCACGCTGATCGATTGGGAGGCGCGTATCAGCGAAGCTAACGGCTCCCTTGCCTGGGAGAGTGTGACGCTGCCCGTGGACGGCAACGCCGTCGCCTCTCTCTCCATCGACGAGGACCGCGACCCCATCCCGGCGGGCGAGGTGCTCACCTACACGCTCAACTACGGCAATCCGTCCACCACGAGTTTCAACGACACGCAGCTTGCGCTCACGCTGCCGCCTGGCACGACGCTGCTCACCGCCTCGGGCAACTTCATGGTGAATGGCGATGAGATCAGCTGGGACTTCGGTGACCTGCCCACGGGCTTTGTCGGCCGCGAGACGCTCTCGGTCACCGTCGACGCAGGCCTCACCGCGGGCACTCTACTGGCGGTCAACGGCGAGCTCACAGGCACCTCCAACTTCCTCCCCTCCGTGCGGCGCATCCGCGAGACTGCCTACGTGAATGACGGTGGCCCCTTGGCCCTGACCGTGAACGTGAACCCCGCACCGGCTCAGCCCAACGAGCAAGTCCTGATCAGCTTGAACCTAGCGAACACCAGCAACAGCCCCGTGCTCGATGCGCAGGTACTCGTGCGCTACCCGGGGGGGATCTTCAACCTCTCGGAGTCGCTGACCCTTGGCGGCCTGAACGTCTCTGCATCCTGCGCCCAGGCGAACGACGGCAACTCCTCGAGCTGCTCGATCAACGACCTGCTCATCTGGGACTTCGACCAGCTCAACCCAGGTCAGTCCATCGAGCTGTCCTTCCCTGTCACCGTGGGCAGCAGTGCGCCCAGCGGTGCATTGATCGATTGGGAGGCACGCGTGACCGAAGCAAACGGCTCTCGCGCCTGGGAGAGCACCACGCTCGCCGTGGACGCCAACGCGGTCGCATCCCTGGCGATCGATGAAGACCAGGATCCGATCGCCGCCGGCGAGCTGATGACCTATACACTCACCTATGGCAACCCATCGGTCACCAGCCTCAACGATGCTCAGCTGACCTTCACGCTACCCGCCGCCGTCACCCTGGTGGCCCTGAGCGATGGCGCCATGGTGAACGGTGACGAGGTGAGCTGGAACTTCGGTGATCTGCCCACGGGCTTCGTCGGCCAGGAGTCGGTGACGGTCATGGTCGATGCAGGTTTGGCCCCGGGTACGCTACTCGCCGCCAACGGTGAGCTCCAGGGCACCTCCAACTTCCAGCCGAGCGTCCGGCGTATCCGCGAGACGGCCTACGTGAACGATGGTGGCCCCCTTGCCTTGTCCATGAACGTCAACCCCTCCCCGGCAACGCCCGGTGAGCAGGTGCTGGTCAGCCTGAATCTGACGAACACCAGCAATAGCCCCGTTCTCGATGCAGAGGTCCTGGTGCGCTACCCCGAACGTCTGTTCAGCCTCTCCGAGGCGCTGACGCTCGGCGGCTTGAACGTGGGTAGCTCCTGTGCTCAGGCCAACGATGGCAACTCCTCCAGCTGCTCCGTGAACGATCTGCTGATCTGGAACTTCGACCAGCTCAACCCAGGCCAGTCCGTCGAGCTATCGTTCCCGGTCACGGTGGGTACCGGTGCCCCAAGCGGTGCGCTGGTCGATTGGGAGGCGCGCATCACCGAGGCGAATGGTTCACGGGCTTGGGAGAGCACGACGCTCGCCGTGGACAGCAACGCCGTGGCCGCCCTGTCGATCGACGAGAGTGCAGACCCGGCCGCGCCCGGTCAGGTGGTCAGCTATGCCGTCCGCTACGGCAACCCCTCGCAGAGTGGCATTTCCGATGCCTCTCTTACACTCACGCTGCCGAGCAACGTGATCTTCCTGGGGGCCACCGACGGAGGCGTCCTTGCGGGCACGCGCGTACGCTGGGAGCTGGGTGATCTCCCGGTGAACAGCATCGGTCAACGAGTGGTTCAGGTGCGCGTCAGGAATGTGGCCGAAGCCGGCGATCTGCTGGTGGTAGGAGCCACGCTCGAAGGCACCAGCGGCTTCGCCCCCACGGTCCGCCGGGTGCGCGAAACAGGCTACGTGTCGAGTCCCTTGCCTCTTGCGGTACGCTTCGCCGTCAACCCCCTACCGGCCCTGCCGGGGCAACAGACGAACGTGGTCGCCGTGGTGGATAACTTCACCAACAACACGATCCTCGACGCGCAGTTGGTCATCCGCTATCCCCAGCGCTTGAACAACTTGAACGAGGCGGAGGCCACCGGGGGCATCGACACGGGCGCTTCCTGCGCTCAGGCGAACGATGGCAACTCCAGCTCTTGTAGTGCCAACGACTTCTTGATCTGGAACATCGATAGCATCGATCCAGGCGAGCAGCTAACGGTGAGTCTCCCGCCGTTCGTGTCGTTGGGCACTAGCGAGGGCAGTATCGTCGACTGGCGCTTGCGGGTCACGGAGGCCACGGGCACGGAAAGCTGGCACGTGGTTCGTTTGCCCGTTGGAGCGGACAGTGACGCTGACGCCGATGGCATCGGTAACGCCTACGACAACTGCACGTTCGTGAGCAATACGGACCAGCGGGACTCGAATGGCGATGGCTTCGGCAATCTTTGCGACGGTGACTTCAACGGCGATCTACTCACCACGGGAATCGACTTCTTCCTGTTCCGCAACGAGATCCAGAGCACCGACAGCCCCGACCAGGATCTCGATGGTGATGGCATCGTGACCGGGGCGGACTTCGTCATCTTCCGTGGCCTGCTCGGGCAGCCGCCGGGACCGAGCGAAATCGTGCCCTAGGGAGAGTCTCCCTCTGTGTTCGAGGCGAGATCGAGGGGCTTCGGCCCCTCGATCCACTAGGGCACCAGGCCCTTGATTCCCAGGGTGGCTTCAAGATGGCGGTGACGGTGGATTACCTGTTCGACTGCGACGCCACGGCGAGGTTGGTGCGGGACGATCAGTACGCCGCTGTGACCGATGAATACGTAGGCGACGACGACACCCTCCCGTTCCCACAACGGCACAATCCGGACGCGCTGTACGACCGCTGCGAGCAGCTGATGGAGGCGATCCAGCAGGGGTTGTGGCAGGCCCCGGGGGATTGAGCGGATCTGCCGGAGGCGGAGGGGTGGCTGAGGGGATGAGGCGCCGACCAGACAGTCTCGCTCGTGCGGAACTCGCGTCCTCCCGTAGCCTTGCGGGCTCTAAGCGTAACCCTATAACATCCCTAGGCCTGCGTTTAGTAGGCCCGTTGGTATCCTGCTTTTGTGGCGTGCGAGTGCCGCGTCTCATCAGCGGCCCTCGCCGGGTTCCTTCAACGTAGCGCGCTCCGCTCACAGAGGGTCGAAGAATGGCGCAAACACCACGAGTCCGGCGGAAGGCAGCCACAAAGACCGCCAAGGCCAGCGGCAGGACTAAAGCCAAAGCGAGTTCGAAAGCCAAGGCAAGTTCGAAAGAGGTAGTAGCGCGCTCCAGCGTGCGATCGAAGGCGGCAACCGCCCCCCATGAGAATCGCTCCGCGGGACGCAGCGCCTACGGTGTGGCGCCCTACAAGCCGAAGAAGAACGAACCCTACATGAGCGAAGGCCAAGTCGAGCACTTTCGCACCATCCTCGAGAACTGGAAGGGTGCCCTGATGGAGGAGGTGGATCGCACGATTAACCTGCTTCAAGAGGGAGGCGGCGCGCTCCCCGACACGAACGATCGCGCGACCCAGGAGACCGACCTCGGCTTGGAACTGAGAACACGGGATCGGGGGCGCAAGCTGATTCGCAAAGTCGACGCCGCCCTGGAGCGCATCAGCGATGGCACCTATGGCTTTTGTGAGGAAACGGGCGAGGAGATCGGTCTGCGTCGTCTGGAGGCGCGTCCGATCGCGACGCTCTGCTTGGAAGCGCAGGAACGGCACGAACTCACCGAGCGTCACTACAGCAAGCGTGATGGACGGAGCGGCTTCGTGGGGGATCAGTAAAACCGGGTACCTGGAGCCGGCGCCTAGTCGTACTCCTTGCGTACACACTCCGGATCAAGGGTAGCGGTAAGCGCCTCCTCATGACGTAAGCGGGGCCGGGCGTGGTACCAGCTCGCGAACCGGTCAGGTCGCGTCCGGCCGGACGCCTACCCGCCAAGGCACCTAGAGAGCGATCTGCCTGTGACTGAACGACTGCACACACTGGTTCTTGGCGGCGCTAGATCAGGTAAGAGCGCTCGCGCGCTTGCGCTCATGGAGAACATGCGCCGGCCCGCGATGATCGCCACCGCCGAGCCGCGCGATGGCGAAATGGCGGCGCGAATCCAGCGTCATCGGCAGGAGCGCGGCGCGCACTGGGAGACGGTGGAATCGCCGCTCGGCCTGGCGCAGGCGATAGGGCAATTGCAGGACCGGTCGGACGGCATCGCCGTCGACTGCCTCACGCTGTGGCTGGCCAACCTGATGGAGGCGGTGCAACCTGGTGTTGACGAGGCGACCGATCAGCTCTTGGCCGCACTTCGTGATAGCGGTGTGCCGGTGGTGCTCGTGTCCAACGAAGTGGGCCTGGGCTTGGTGCCGGAGACCTCCCTGGGGCGGGCATTTCGAGACGCTCAGGGGCGCCTCAACCAACGCGTTGCGCAAACCGTCGCTACGGTCGAGTTCATTGCCGCCGGCATTCCCCTCAAGCTGAAGGGGTAGCCGCCTCGCGCAGGCGTGCCAGGCCCTGCTCGTCGGCGGGCAGTCCGATGCGCAAGTGATATCGCGACCAGTGAAATCGGCGCACATACACGCCCGATCGGGCGAGGTGGAACCACAGAGCATGGGCGTCGCGCACCCGCACGTAGCGAAACAACGAAGTACCCCCTTCAATCGACAGTTGATGAGCCGCGGCGACCTGGCACAACGTGTGATCAAGGTTTGCCTGCGCCTGCTGCAGTCGTTGACGCGTTTGTTCGTGCCAGCCCTTGTCCGCGTAGGCGAGCGTTCCCAGCCACAGGGCCGGGCCGGCCACCGCCCACTGCCCGAGCAGTTTCTCTACCGCCTTGATTACCCGATGCGGCGCGATGAGCGCGCCGAGCCTGACGCCGGCCAGGCCAAAGAACTTGCCGAACGATCGCAGGATCACCAGTCCGTCACGTCCGCCCCATTGGGCGAGCGATCGGGCCGGGGTGAGATCCGCATACGCCTCATCGATGATCAGCCAATGGCCCGTGTCCTCACGCGCCGCGCGTGCCGCTTCCAGTTCGGCCCGGTCGCACCCCTGCCCGGTTGGGTTATTGGGGTTGCACACGACGACGTCCTCGTCTGAGCTCGCTGCCAGCGGGTCGTCGACCTCGCGGATGGCGGCACCGGCAGCGCGCCACGCGTTCGCATGATCGGCGTACGTCGTGCGGCCCAGACAGATTCGGCGGGTTGATGCGCCGAGCACGGTGGGGAGCAAGCGGATGATCAGCTCGGTGCCGGGCACGGGCAGCACACTGTCCACCGGGGCACCGAACGCGCTGGCCATTGCTTCCCGGCAAGCATCGGAGGCCGCGCGGGTGGGTAGGTGATGGAGCGACCCCTCGGGAATCGTGGGGATCGGCCACGGCCAAGGATTGATGCCCGTGGAAAGATCAACCCAGGGAGTAGGTGCTTCGGGGAATGATGCCTGGAGGATATCCAGCGCACCGCCGTGCATGAGATCTGCCGAGAACTCTCCGCTCACCAGGCGGCCCCCAGGATCAGGCCCAACGCTGTGATGCCCGCGAGCACCGGCACCAGCACGAGTTCGATCGAGGTGCGATAGCGCTCAAGCGCCGTCGCCAGGGTGTTGGCATCGGGATCGGGCGCCTGCGGCCTGATCCAAGGTTCGTTCACTGTCTGCCCCTCGTACTGGCGCGGCCCCGATAGCCGCACATCCAGCATGCCCGCCGTTGCCGCCTCGGGCCAGCCGGCGTTCGGCGAGCGGTGGTTGGCTGCTTCCCGTCGTGCCGTTCTCCAGGCGACCTGATGCCGCTTGTGAGCCACCGTCACGATCAAGAGCGCGGTAACGCGTGCGGGGATCCAGTTAGCGAGGTCGTCGAGGCGGGCGGCGAATCCGCCAAACGCGTGGAAGCGATCGCTGCGGTGTCCGATCATCGAATCCAGGGTGTTGATGGCCTTGTAAGCGGCCATGCCGGGCAGGCCGAGCAACACGCCCCAGAACAGTGGCGCGACCACCCCATCGCAGGTGCTCTCGGCCAGTGTTTCGATTGACGCGCGCGCCACTGCGGGCGCATCCAAGGAATCGATGTCCCGGCCGACTACCCGGGCGACGGCGGCACGGGCGGCGTGCAGCTCGCCGCGGCTAAGGGGTGCGTGCACATCTGTTACGTGCTCACGCAGCGATCTGGCGGCGATCAGGCTGGAGGCGACAACGCCCGTGACGACGACGGCGGAGGTCGCTTGCGCGGTCGCGCCAATGAGCGTGGGTACGTTCGGTGGATAACCTAGTAGATCTGGAAGGTAAATGGTGAATACGCCCCATGTGCCCTGTTGTACGCTCCAGGCTACCGCCACCGTGACCGTGAGGATCACAACCGAGGTCATCAAGCCAGCGATGTAGCGTAGGGCGTGCGGGTGGTGCGCCACGTTGAACCGCCGTTCGCACCAGGCGGCCAGAGATCCGATCCAGACGACAGGGTGGCGTATCGCTCGATAGAGCCAGTCGGGCCACCCGAAGCGCCACTCCACCAGCAGCGCCACGAGCACGGTGGCGGCGCCGGTGGCACTCACGGACTGGAGGCCGGGGACGGCGACGGCTCTGAGGCCGATGGCTCTGACGGCGATGGCGCGGACGCGATGTCGAAGAGCTGGTGGATATCCAGATGCTCGGCCAGTCGGTCGGCCAGCTCGTCGAGCGCTGCGTCTACTTCTGCATCGAAGGAAAGGGTCGAGCCTGCGCCGGGTCGCCGTCTCTCCAGCCAAGCGCGCCGAAAGGCGTCGTTGGTGAACAACCCGTGCAGGTAACACCCCTCGATCCGCCCGTCGGGGCTGCGCGCACCATGGAAGCGCCGCTCTAGCCGCAGCATCGGGTGCGCGGTGAGCGCGGCCCCCTCACTTTTGCCCGAGTGGATCTCGTATCCACGCACGGGAGCATCGCTCGCGAGACACCGACCGCTCGCTTCGCGCACTTCTTTTTCGGGTCCCATCACCGTACGAAAGTCCAGTAAACCGAGGCCTTCGGTCGCCCCGGGGACACCGTCGAGCCCCTGCGGATCGGCAACGGATCGCCCGAGCATTTGCATCCCACCGCAGATCCCGGTGACCCAACCACCACGCCTCGCGTGCGCCACGATCTGCTCCGCCCATCCCTGGTCTCTCAGCATGTTGAGGTCGCCCAGGGTGGCCTTGGTACCTGGCAGCAGCACTACATCAGTGGTTGCGGGAAGGCGTGTGCCTGGCACCACGAAGCGAAGCTCGACGTTGGGTTCCGCGCGCAGTGGGTCAAGGTCATCGAAATTGGCGATGCGCGAGATCAGCGGAACCGCGATCTGCAGTGGCTCGACAAATGCCCGCACCTGCTCTTTCACCGCCTGCCGATTACCGGCGATAGGTCGCTCCAGGTCCACAGCGTCCTCAGCGGGAAGTCGACCGACTACGTCCAACCATGGAATGACGCCGAGACATGGCCAGCCGGTCTGCCGATGAATGACCTCGATACCCTCGGCGAACAGATCCGGGTCTCCGCGAAAGCGATTGATTATGAAAGCACGCACGTGGCTGGCATCGTTTGGCGCGAGCACCGTCTTGGTACCGACAATGGAAGCGATGACGCCACCCCGGTCGATATCGCCAATCAGGACCACGGGCACACCGGCCGCGCTGGCGAACCCCATGTTGGCGATATCGCCGTCGCGCAAATTGACTTCGGCGGGGCTTCCGGCGCCTTCGACGAGGATTAGATCGTTGTTCGTGACCAGATGGGAAAAGCTGTGGAGCACCCCGCCCAGCAACCGCTCGCGGCGGTCGCGGTAGTGGCGCGCCTCGAGGCGACCGATCGGACGGCCGTGCAGAAGTAGCCGTGCTCCGCGGTCGCTCTCTGGTTTGATCAGTACAGGATTGTGGTGAATGCTGGGCACCACACCGGCTGCCCGCGCCTGGAGCGCCTGGGCGCGGCCAATTTCGCCACCCTCCTGCGTGACCGCCGCGTTGTTCGACATGTTCTGCGGTTTGAATGGCGCAACGCGCAGCCCATGGCGCCGTGCCAAACGACAGAGGCCCGCAACGATCACCGACTTCCCGACGTTGGAACCGGTGCCTTGTATCATGAGGGCACGTGCCGCCATTAGAGACCTCAGCCACCGCTCACAGGTGATGCGGCATTGGGCAGGCGAGCACCGAGCCCGTGGCTGGGCAGTGCCTCGAAAGCCAGCATTGCCGCCAACGCGCGCGGTAGGCGAAACTCCCCAACGACGATACCGTGGCTCGGCGAACCGGCGCTGAACAGGGCGGCAGCGCTACGCCCAGGGGGTAGCGCTGTGGTCCCCAGCGCAATGGCGGCGAACATCACTCCCACTTGAGTTGCCGCGCCCAGCTCGACGAGCAACCACGTCTTGGTGGGGCAGTTCCCAGATGCACTCACCTGAGCGCTTCCCGCCCGGCAGCGGCGAGTGCCTCTACGGCGTCCACCAGGAACCAACCGCCACACGCCACCCACGCGGAATCCAGCGAAACACTGGGCAGCTCCCGCAGCTGGCGTTGAGCGATGGGGTGCGCCGATGGCGACCAAGCATCGGCATGGTTCGTGTTGGTGTCGAAGAACGCGAGCGCGAGAAGGTCGGGGCGCTCGTAGGCCAACCGTTCCAGTGGCAGGGGATGCCAGCCGGGCCGACGTTGGAAGTTGCGTAGCCCTGCAGTTCGCATCATCTCGTCGACCAGCGTGCCCGGGCCGGGGCTTACGCCCGATGGCGTCATGTACAGCGCTTCAACAGGCATTGGTGGCGGTTCGATGGCCGCTAGCCGCTGGTCCATGAGCGATGCCAGCCGCTGTCCGCGTTGCGCAACCCCCAACGCGGCCGAAAGCTCGACCAGATTGCGGCGGGCATCAGCGATTGTGCTCACGTAGGGTACTTGTAACACCTGCACGCCGGCACGCTCTAGGAACATCCGGGCATTCGGGCCGCCGCCGTAGTAGCGGACCACCAGATCGGGCTGCAGGATAAGCACGTCTTCGGCGCGGGGGCGAACGCTAGGCAAACCGCCGGCTGCATCCCGCACCCAGGAATACTGCTCGGTTGCGTCCGGAGACACTCGCAGTATTCGGTCGCGTCCTACAAGCCCTACGACATACTGATCGGCGCAATAGTCCAGACTGATGATACGCCGCGGTGCGGCGGCGCTCTCGGATTGTTCGCCTGTCTCCGCGGCCGGCGCCGACTCACCGTCGTCGACAACGGTGGCGGCGAGCACAGCGGAGCACCGGCCGAATCCGCACAACGCGGCAACCGTCAGCATCAGGGACAGCGCGAAAGCGACTGCTCCAGGCCTGAGCGGCTGACGCTTCGAGATCACAGGTGCCCGCGGAACCCGATCGTGCCGGATATCCCCGGCGTGCCGTAGCCGAAGATCTGCTGGTACTGCGCGTCGGCTGCGTTCTCGAGCCGCGCGAATAGCTCATAGCGTTCCCCGATTGCGTAGCTCGCGCTCACGTCGAGGCGCAACCAACGCTCGACGGCACCGCGGCTATCGGCCTCTTCCCCGTTGTAACGGGCGACGAGGGACGCGGAGAAGGGTCCGCGTGGCGTGAGCGAAAGCTCGACATCACCCGAGTTCTGCGGCACGCGGACAAGGCGAGCACCGGTGTTGTCACGAGCCTCGATGTAGGCATACGTGAGTCCCAGCCCCAGAATTGGCGTGAGCTGTATGGCCCCCGCGACCTCGAGGCCGCGATTGGTGGCACCCGGAACGTTGTCATAGCCTCCGATACCGAAGTCGAAGACGATCAGATTCTCGAAGTCCTGCTCGAACCACGTCGCGCTCAGGCTCGCCCGAGAGTTCACGCGCCAGTCGAACCCGACTTCCCACGAGTTGCTCGACTCCGGCTGTAGATCCGAGTTGGGTTCGCTGGCGCCGCAGCAGAAGAACGTGGTTTGGAAGAGCGTAGGCGCTTTGAAGCCTTGCCCCCATGCCGAACGTAGGGTCAGCCCGTCAAGGGGCGTCACCGCCAGCGACGCGCGCCCTGTAGTTTCCGCGCCGAAACGCTCGTGATCGTCGCGGCGTATGCCGGCGGACACCGCCACGGCGTCGATGGGCGAGTACTCCCACAACGCGAACACGCTGGCGATGGAGGTGTCCTCGTCGGTCTCGGTGCCCTCGTGCTCAGCACCCAGGGCGATGCGGTGCGCTTGCGCCGGGCGGAGCGTGGCCTGGCCGCGAAACACCGTGCGCTGACCATCGGCGGTGAAGCTAGAGATGCCGTCGGTGAAGTTCTCACGCTCGATATCCGCGTAACCGAACATCCCCATCAGGTCCAAGTGATCGTTCCATAACCCCTCGAAGCGTGCTGTGAGCGTGGCGGAGAGCTGGCGGCTGTCGCCCACCTCATCGCCGTCGACGACGCCGGTCTGGGAGCCGAAGCTGTCGAAATCATTCTCTGCGGTGACGTAGCGGATCGTCGCCTCAAGGCGTCCGTTCGCGGGCAATTCGATCGCGCCCGTCGCGTTCACGGTAAGTGACTCGAAGCCGTCGCTCTCCTCGTTGCCATCGGCTTCATCAGCCTTGGAGATGCCGTCCGTGCGGATCCCGCTCACCGCCACCCGGAACTCACCGCGATCGAAGCTGCCGGCCCCCGCGACCCCACTGCGGAGCGTGCCGAAGGATCCGCCCTCGAGAAAGCCAGAAAGCGGCGGCGCGAGCGCACCGCGATGGGTGATGATGTTCACGACACCACCGATCGCATCGGAGCCCCACAGCACGGACTGGGGGCCGCGCAGCACCTCTATCCTGGCGATGTCAGCGGTGTCCAAGGACGCGAAGTTGAATCCACCCCCTGGCGACGACGGATCGGTCACCGGCACCCCGTCGATCAATACCAGCGTTTGCTCGCTCGAGGCACCACGGATTCGGACCGACGCGAGCCCGCCGAAGGCACCGTTTTGATTGACGGTGACGCCGGGCACGGCGGCGATGGCATCGATGGCGAAGTCGTAACCGCGGCGCTCGATGTCCTCGGCCGTGATCACGGTAACGCTCGACGACACATCCGTGGCGGGGGTGGGCAAGCGCGTGCCCACCACGATTAGATTCTCGATCGGCTGTGCACCGATGACGGCCGGCGCAGTGTCATCAGGCGACTGCGCTAGCACGTTGACACTCGCCCCCATCGCGGCGACCGCGAGGAAGCAAGTCGTAGTGACCCGGTAAGGATCACTTGAACAGATGGGCATGATGATCTTCCCTGATGGCGCGGTTGCCGCCGCATCAACATCGACAACGAAACGACCCCGCCGCCGGACGTACCGGCGTGGCAACGGGGCGCACAAGTCGCTGCGTGGGAATGATCTATTCCTGTCCTGAAGGGCTGGACCCGGCCCCGGACGAGCGACGCGATGGCAGGTCTACTGACTCACGGGTCGTCGCCTAATGGCAGCAGCCTTCCCAGCGCCGGAGGGGATCCGGTGGGCCAGTGGCACGTTGCTGCCGGCTCTCCGCTTACAGTTGCGGGCACAGTCCCGGATTCCCACCGGGTTCCCTATCAAGTTCTTCTCAGAACACCATCTGTGCGCAATATGGTGCATGGGTTGGCGGGTGTCAATCGACGATTCCATGTCCCCGCGGGTGAAGCGGATCGGTCCGAGCTAGCGGGCTCCCGGCCACGCGGCTGAGCTGGAAGAAAGGGCTGCGGGGCTTGCGCTTGCGAGCGCTCGGAGGCCGCTGATGTATTCGTTCAGCTCGGCGAACACTCAGCGCCAGGACGCCTCGAGTGGTTGCGAAGGGCGGCGAGGAGCGGTGTCGCTCGGGCGGGGGAATTCGCGGCGCGTTGGCGAAAGTGGGTAAGCTCTATGACAAGCCGAGCCCGTACCGGTTTGCCGGGCACGGAGAGGATCTCTGTGTTCCGGCTTGCCCTGGCGCCAGTGCTACTCGCCCTTCGGGTCTGCCCAGGGGCAGCGTCCGCGGCGTTGCGTCGCTTGCCAATAGCGATGCTATTGGCTACGCGACGCACCTTGCTGACGCTGCCCCTACGCAAACTGAGCGTTACCTTATTTACCAAGCGGCCCACTAGGCAATCGGCATGATCGGCCTTGTTCGGTCGGCGCGCCCACTAGGAGATAGCGATGAACAGTTCCGCGGGCGCCGCGTCCATCGTGCGCCCTCACTTCCCCTTCTCGGCGCTGGAAGGTCAGCCGGGGCTGCAGCGCGCGCTACAACTGTGCGCTGTGGATCCGATGATCGGCGGTCTGCTGATTGAGGGACCACGAGGAACAGCCAAGTCCACTAGCGCCCGAGCCCTCGCTACGCTGCTTCCCGATGGGGCGAGGTTCGTCAATCTGCCGCTGGCGGCGACGGAGGAGCAAGTCGTGGGCACGCTCGACATCGACGCTGCGCTCAAAGGCCAGGGTGTGCAATGGCGTCCGGGGCTGCTCGCCCGGGCGCACGGCGGGGTGCTGTACGTGGACGAGGTGAACCTGCTAGCCGATCACCTGGTGGACGTGCTCCTTGACGTGAGCGCGAGTGGCGTGAACATTGTCGAACGGGACGGCGTATCGCACTCGCACGCAGCACGGCTAGTCCTGATCGGCACCATGAATCCGGAGGAGGGCGCGCTACGTCCACAGCTACTGGATCGCTTCGGCCTCTACGTACAGCTGTCTGATCCCAGCGATAGTGCGACACGCCAGCGCATCGTGCGCTCCAGGCTGGCCTTCGATGCGGATCCAATGGCGTTCATCGATCGCCATCGGGAAGCCGAGGCGGCTCTACGCACGCGACTCGCGGCGGCGAAAGCGCGGCTGAACCAGATCGACTACACCGATGGCGATATCGCTCGAGTGGCTGACTTGTGCCGTGAGGCCCAGGTCGAGGGCGTACGCGCCGACCTCACGCTGCTACGCGCGGCGCGCGCAAATGCGGCGCTGGAAGGGAACTCGCGGATGGTTGAGCGGGACGTGAACACGGTGGCACCTTGGGTGCTTGCCCATCGCCGGGGCGACGGGAATCGCCTGCAGGCGGCGGGGCCATCGCCTCCTGGTGCGCGGGACGGCGGTGGCTGGTCCTTGCCGTCGACGCCGGACGGCATTGCGAGTGGCGAGTCCGAGGGCAGGCACGACGGCGATCGCGCTGAGGCTCGTGGCGCAACGACTCCCGCGAGCGCTCCCGATGACAAGACAGGCCATCAGGGCGGCGTGCGATCGGGAGCCGAGCCACGCGCCAGTGGCGAGGCGGAAGCGCCGCGACCGTCTGAAGGTGGGGACCCGATCCGCGGGCCAGAGCTATCTTCACCGAACCGATCGAAGGCATCAGGCAGGATGTCCGACTCAGACAGCTCCGAGTGGGGCGCGCTGAGCGCGACCCGGGCGCCCCCGCCGGCAGCGGTGAAGGGCGTTCGCCCCCTACCTGTACCCCGAAAAAAAGCCTAACCTGGCAGCAAGGCGAACGCCGAGTGCCCGCTGTCAGGATGCGCTCACGGCCGAGCGATCGCGGCGCCCGCGGGCCCCGCAACGACACGGATGCGACGGGCGCCGCGCTCGACTGGCCCCGCACGCTGGCAGCCAAGGGTGCTGTTCGGTTGCGCGCAGGGCACCTTCTTTATCGCGAGCGGATCCCGAGCGGCGGTACGGTGCACTGTTTCTTGCTCGATTGCTCCGCTTCCATGATGTGCAGTGGCAGGTTGGCGCTGGCGAAGGCGATGTTGCACGTGTGGTGTGAAGCGTTGTACGGCACGCGCGAGGCGATCGTAGTGATCGGCTTTGGGGGTAGCGGCGCACAGCTGCTTAAGGCACCTGGCACCGCGCCGGTTGGCGCTACCTGGATCCGCACGATTGAGGGTGGCGGCGGCACACCCATCGTTGCGGCGCTGTCAGCTACCGAGAAGACCTTGCATCGACTGCGCCGACAATCACCGACGGCACGGATCGCATGCTGGCTGCTCACCGACGGGCGCTTTGCGGTCCTGCCGGCCTCGCCGGCGGGGGCGGACTGGTGTGCGGTGGTGGACTTCGATAGCGGCGGGTTGGCCGTGGGGCGCTCGAAGGAAGTGGCGTCGCGCTGGTCCGCAACCTACATGTCGGCCTGCGAACTTGTGGAGCAAGCCTAGCGGTCGCCCTTCGGTCTACCGCGCGCGGCTTTTGTACGCGGAGGACTATCCGACGAGTTCGCAGCTATACGTTGCAAGCAGGGCATTGATCGCAGCGAGCGAGCGACGCTCGAGAGTACCTAGAATGCGAAGCAACGGGGCAACCTGTCGCTTGCTTCCACCGGAGTCATCTATGTCCCAAACGATTTAGGCGAAGCGCGCCCGTGTTCTGGCTCGATGTGAGTGTGCATCCATGATGAACCTAATAGATATATTGTTCTGCCTTGGGCCCGGTCGTGGAAGTAGCTGGTCAGGGACTTTTTGAAGAGCCGATCAGTGTCATGGTGAGACCAGGTGCTCAAGCCTGGAGAACAACGCTGGCTCACAGAGCTGATGACAATCCGTGTCTGCTCTGTCGTGGGAACTGCGTCTACAACTCCGGCCGCATGGGAGCGAGGCCCGACAAAGCGCTGCTTTGTGGGCGATCCCGCAACCGGGTGCTCGTCAAGGTCAATGCCACTGGCGACGATTGCTGCGATGTTGCGTAGTTCGATCGCTGAGTTGCCGAACTGACGGCCTCACGGTTGGCGTAGTCGCTTCAACCAGGGTGCAGGTAGTTGGTTCTTGGTCGCGGCGAGCAACCGAGACCTTCTGCCCGCCTGGAGGAAAGTCTTCCTAAATGCATGAGTTACGGCGTGGATTTGTCCCTACATGGGGTGCAAGGGGTCGTGTGTTCGAATCTCGCTGGCCCGACCATGTCTTCCCCGAACCTCTTCTGCACCGTGCGTGTGCCGCGCCATCGCCAACTTAGCCTCAACGCTTGGGGCGTCGAGTCGTAGCGCCTTGCTCACCGCGGCTAGAGCTCTTCGTCCCTGACGTGTCGGCTCCAAATCGCTGGATAGACCTCTCGGAAGGCTAGCCAGGTGTCCTGCGTGGCGTTGGGCTCTCGCACCACGTTGAGTGAGATCTGCAGGCTCTTCAGCGCGGTGTCGAAGCGGCTCTTCGAACACCCCGTCTCGTCGATGATGTCCTTGCGAAGATCGGTCGTGCTCCATGGCTCGACGCGGACGCGTTCGAATACCTGTTGCGCCAGTGCACTCAGTGATTCGACGGGGCGATGAGCCGCCGGAAAGTGCTTCTCCGAGAGGTAACTCAGATCCATGAGCACCGCGAAGCCGCCCTTGATCTTGCCGTAGTAGACTTCGTCCGGGCAATCCGATGGTAGGCGGTTCTTCCAGGCCCACACCGCTTCCATGCGCTGTCCCCAACCGGTTTCGCCAGGTTGTTTCTCCGGCAGGTCCACGTGCTCGTACAGCGAAGTCAGATCGGTCTTGTCCGACGGGAAGATCGTGCAGATCTTGGTGGCCCGAACGAAGTCGCGCGCGTCTGCGATGGTCTTGATCCTCATTGCCTACGGTCGTGCGGCGGAGTCTTCCGGCACAGGTCGACGAATAGAGTCGTCATTGCACGCGTTCCTCCTGCTGACGCATCACGGCGCACATATCAGGCGTCCTCATGGGCGCGGTGCGGTCCCGGCTACGCCTTCCTCGCCGAACCAGACGTACACCTCGCCGGCCGCGTCCTCGGCGCCGCGGCGCGCACCGCGCGCGCCGATCAACAGATCGCCCGCACCATCCCCGTTGAAGTCCCCGAACCCCACGCTCGTGCCGCTGAAATCCTGAGGGTCGTTGCCGAGGAGAACAAACCCCTCAGTGCCGTCACCGCCTTCTGCTTCGAACAGATCCTCCAACGGCGCAAGCGCCGGCCAGTCCTCGCGGCCGTAGGCGACGAAGGTGATCCCAGCGTCGCGCAGGGAACCATGATCCTCGCCCGACGCGCCGATGATGACGTCGCTGATCCCATCGCCGTTAACGTCGCCACTGGCAATCCCCGAGCCTAGGAACGGCGGCAGCGCTTCGCCGCGGCCGCCCGTTCTTCGCCGGAGGATCACGCCCACGCTGCCGTCGCCCACCCCGGGACGCAGGCGGTCAGCAAAGATATCTGCAGGCAGCCCATCGGCGCTGCCGAACACCAGGTACGCTTCACCGAGGTCGAAATCCACTTTGGATGAGCTGAAGAGCAGGTCGACCACGCCATCCCCGTTCGCGTCACCGGCCGGTGCCACGCGCCGGATGGCCTCGCCGTCGCTGGTGCGACCGTGGAAGACGAATCCGGCGGAGCCGTCACCGCCTCTAAAGCCGAACAGATCCAATGCGTCGATCACCGCGGGAAAGCCCTCGTCGCGACCGAAGACGACGAATCCCTTGCCTTCACCTTCCCGGCCCGGCAGGTCGACATTCGAGTTCGCGGCGGCCACCGCGATGTCGTCGATGCCATCGCCGTTGACGTCGCCAGCGCACGCGGCGTCGTCGCCGAGCAGATCGAAGTCGGAAGGCCCGACGAGCACGAAGCCCTCGCTGCCATCACCACCTCGATAGGGAAACAGGCGCTCGGCCCACACTTCGGCAGGGAAGGGCTGCGCGCGACCGAACAGGACGAAGAGCAACCCCGGCCTGACCCGATCGCGGTTCACTCGCTCCGCGCCAGGGGCCGTGACGAGCAAGTCCGTTAGGCCATCGGCATTGACATCGCAGGCGCCCGCCACCGCCAGCCCGAAATCGTCACCGGCGTCCACCTTGCCGCGGATCACAAAGCCCTCGCTGCCGTCCCCGCCCTGACCGTCGAACAGCTGAGAGAGGGGGAAGGCGGGAGGAAACCCTGTGGTGCGGCCGAAGACCACGATGGCCTCGCCACCGTAGGGGCTGAGCACATCGTTGTGCAGGGTGCCAATCAGCAGGTCGTCGATCCCGTCGCCGTTGACATCGCCGGCGGGGGCTACGTCGATGCCTGATTCGGCCCACTCGAAGGGCCCGAGCAGCACGAACCCCTCGCTGCCGTCGCCCTGTCCGGGGAGCAGGCGGGTGAGATCGAACAACGCCGGCACGCCGTCACGACGTCCGAAGACGACGAACGACTTGCCCTTGCTGCCGTTGAAGACGAAGGTCTCCGGTGCGCCGATGAGGATGTCGTCGATGCCGTCGCCGTTTACATCCCCAGCGGAGGCCACCGATGCGCCCACGATCTGTTCCTCGAAGAGGCCGCGGATGACGAAGCCGGCGCTGCCGTCACCGCCGTTACCGGGGAGGAGGTCGCTCAGCATGATCTCCGGGGGCGAGGAGGCCAACGCAGGGGACAGCCACGTGCCTAGCGTGGTGGCTGCGAGGGTGAGCGAGGCGATGACAGCGCCAACGTCTCGGCAACGGACGAGCCCGGCCGCTACGCGACCTCCCGGCAGATGCGATACGCGCACGAGTAACCTCCGGGTCGTAGAGGAGTGACGTTCTGGTTGTGTTGATGCGGCGAAACGTGAAGCTGCGCCACCCGTGTAAACGGCATTCAGTCCCGCAGCGTAGCCCGCCCGAACCACCGCGGCAAACCGGGTGTCTCGGTTGACTGTCGTGGCTAGCTCGTCGTTCGGCTGGCAGATGCACGGGCCGCGAATGCGCGATCCGGGTGATGAAAGACCCGCGTTCCTGGACTCGATCTGCAGCAGGTAACCGCAACCTCAACGATGCTTATGACATCGGGTGCTACTGCTCCAGACACATGGGAGCACGTCACCGAACACGGTTTGAACGCCAGGAGTGCCCGACGATACACTCTAAGGCCACCGCTTTTTCGCCTGGCCAGAACAACATGAAACACTCGGCACTTCGGGCTGTGCTCCTTACACCGCTCCTAAGCCTCGCATCTCTCCCCGCCACCGCCATGACGCCGAGCGCCGGCTGTGGAGCCGAAGGGCTCTCAAGTGGGACCTTCACCCTTGATCACGACGGGCTCACGCGCACTATCCGAATCCATGTGCCCGTGGGTTATGACGCCAACCAGCCAACGAAGCTCATCACCATCTTCCACGGCTGGGGCGGCAACGAGAATGAGTTCCTCGGCAACGCCAACGTGATTTCCGAAGCGGACTCGCGGGGGTACATTCTCGTGGCGCCGCGCGGCATCGGGTCTGGGGAACCGGATCGCAGCCTCAACTCCTGGTCATTCCCAGGCTCCACCACCGGCCTCGATGGCGACGGACGCAACCGGGACGTGCCGGGCGACAACGCTGCTATCTGCAACCCCTTGGCGACACCCGACTACAACTACCCGTCGTGTTCCGACACCGCCATGACCACGTGTGCTTGGACCCACTGCCAGAGCGACGACATCGCCTTCGCCGTGGCACTGGTTGCGCACATCGGCGAGCAGCTGTGTATTGATGTGGATAACGTGTTTGCTGCAGGAGGCTCGAACGGGGGCATGTTTACGTGGTCCCTCGGTCAGGATCCCGCCAGCGCGCTCACCTTTCGGGCCATCGCGCCGATCATCGGGCTGCCGCACAGAGCCTACCTGGATGGGCCGGGGAAGCCGGGCGACCTGCCCGTGCTCCTCATCACCGGAAGAGCGGACACCACCGTGCCGCCGGGTCGTTGGCGCAACCCTTACTACACGATCACCTCCGACGGTGACGTCTTCTATTACGCCAGCGCCACGGCTATCACTCGGGTCTGGGCCCAGGCCCACGGCTGCAGCGTGACGGCGGACGCGATGCCGTTCGATGACGGGCGCCCCCAGACAGACTGCCGTACCTACTGCACGGAGGATGCTGCTTGGCCCCGGGTGCTCGACTGCCGCTTGGGTATGGGGCACACGTACAGGCTCAACCAAACGTGGCCATTGGTCATGGACTTCTTCGATCAGCAGTCGATCGAATAAGTGATCCGTGCGCTGCGTGTAGCGCTGCGGAGCCTCCTGTCGCTTCCTTTGACCAACTGGTCAGCCCTGGGGCTCTGCCCGCCCGTGTTGCCTGATGTGAATCGAGTCGTCGCGGGCGACCTGGTCGACGAGCCAGCGGCGAAAGAGCACCACGTCAGGGTGATCGGATTTCTCGTCGCGGCAAACGAGGTACCAGTCATTCGGCGTGTACACGCGCATGGCTGGGTAGGGTTCGCGCAGCAGATTCGCTTTGAGGTCTCGATTGACGAACGGCTCCATGCCTAAGGCCACGCCTATGCCTTGCATGGCCGCATTCATGGCCAGATCGTAGCTGTCGAACTGCTGGCCCGCGTCCGGATCGACACCGTCGATGCCGTTTTCCTCGAGCCAAATCCACCAGTCTCGTCTAGAGGGATAGACTTGCAGCAACGGGGCTTTCGCCAGCTTGCGTGGATCGTCGGCGAGTGCGAACGACTCGAGCATGGCCTCGCTGCATACCGGGAAGATGCAGGACGAGAAGAGGTAATCGTAGTGCAGGTAGGGCCGCGAACGGCGGCCTATCATGACACAGAGGTCGACATCCTCGTGTTCGAAGTCAACGTCCGATTGTGAGGTGTGTAAGCGCAGCTTGAGTTCGGGATGTTTCGCGTTCAGATCCGAAATCCGCGGTATCAACCAGCGAATCGCAAAGGTCGAGTAGACCTGTAGCGTCAGCGTCGAACGGACCTTGGAGTTCACGACGAGATCCGTACCGTCGGCAATCCGATCGAAAGCGTCGCGCAGGATCGGGTAGTACGTGCGCCCCAGGCGAGTGAGTTCTACGGACCCGGATTTGCGTAGGAAGAGTTCGACACCCAGATCCCGCTCCAGCAGCTTGATTTGGTGACTCACTGCGGAGTGTGAAACGCACAGTTCGCCTGCGGCGGCCTTAAAGCTGCCATTCCGGGCGGCCGCCTCGAAGGTGCGAAGAGCGTTCAGGGAGGGGACTCTGGAGCGCATGGGCGGTGAGAATAATTCAATTCCTTCAAGCCGCCATAGATTGCGGTTCAGAATTTGCCCGTGTCAAACTAGCGCCGGTCATGAGTAACGCCCCCTCTGTGCCGGACGCCCCGATGGGCGACGTCTCCACCGCGCTACGCCACGCCTTTGCCCTGCTGCAGGAGAATCCCGAAGCCGCGCACGCGCAGGCTCGCGAGATTCTCAAGGTCGTACCAGGGGAGAAGCGCGCGCGCTTGCTGCTCGCCATGTCCGATCGCCACGCGGGGCGGATCGAGGCGGCAATCGACGCCCTGTCTTCAATCGCCACTGAGCATCCAGCGTTTGCCCCCGCCCAGGCAGAACTCGGTCTAGCGTTGATCTCAGCGGCCCGTTGGCCTGAGGCGGAAGCTGCGCTACGTACGGCCGTGTCCTTGCAGCCGGATCTGGCGAGCGCATGGAAGGCCTTGGGCGACTTGCTCGCCGAGCGTGGGGATGACGCGGGCAGCGACGAGGCCTACCAACAGCATGTCCGATGCTCGGTGCGAGACCCCTTGTTGGCGAAGGCGGGCAACGCCCTATTCTCCGGCCAGCTCGGCCTTGCGGAGGGGCTTTGCCGGGAATCCTTGAAGCAGGACCCGACCAACGTGTCGGCGATTCGAATGCTGGCGGACGTGGCGATCAGGATAGGGCGCCACGACGATGCAGCGAAGCTACTCCACCGGTGCCTGGAGCTGGCGCCTGATTTTCACTTCGCACGGAGTAACTTTGCGCACCTGTTATTCAAGATGTTTCGCTACCGTGAGGCGCTCGTCGAGATCGATAGGGTCATTGCCGCCGAGCCCAACAGGCCCTCGCATCTGCTGCTCAAGGCCTCGATTCTGGCCCGGATCGGGGAAGCCGAGTCGGCAATCACGATCTACGAGCAAGTGCTAGAGCGCTATCCCGATCAGCCGCGTACGCGCATGAGCATGGGGCATGCGCTCAAGACAGTTGGTCGCCAGGCGGAAGCGATTGAGGCTTATCGGCGCGCTGTGCATCTCGCGCCAGGCCTCGGCGAGGCGTACTGGAGCCTAGCGAATCTAAAGACCTTCGAATTCGATGATGCACAGATCGTGAGGATGCGTCGGGAGATCGCCAACAGCACGGCGTCGATCGACGATAGCTACCATCTCTCTTTCGCGTTGGGAAAGGCGCTCGAGGACCGTGGCGAGTACGAGGAGTCCTTTCACTACTACGCGCAGGGCAACGCAGCGCGACGCAAGACCGTTCGCTGGGATGCAGACGAGCACGCCCGCAACCTCGATCAGCACAAGGCTTTCTTCACTCGGGAGTTCCTCGCTCGCGAGCAGCCGTGCGGGAATCCGTCCGAAGCGCCCATCTTCATCGTTGGGCTTCCTCGTGCGGGGTCGACGCTGCTGGAGCAGATCCTCGCCAGCCACAGCAGGGTCGAGGGAACGATGGAGTTGCCTGACATCATCTCGATCGCGCGTCGCCTAAGCCGAAAGAAGAAGCGTTCGGATGAATCGCAGTATCCGGCGGTGCTCGGGCGATTGAGTGCCGATGAGTTGGGGGCACTGGGTGCTGAGTATCTTCAGCGGACGCAAATTCACCGCTGCGCAGCGCCCCGTTTCATCGACAAGATGCCAAATAACTTCGCGCACATTGGCCTAATCCACTTGATCCTACCCAACGCTCGGATCATCGATGCGCGGCGCTATGCGATGGCCTGCTGCTTCAGTGGTTATAAGCAGCTCTTCGCCAGCGGCCAGAATTTCAGCTATAGCCTGGAGGAGATCGGTCGCTACTACCGCGACTATGTGGGGTTGATGGATCACTGGGATCAGGTGCTTCCGGGACGTGTGCTCCGCGTCAACTACGAGCAGATGGTCACGGACACGGAAGCCGAAGTGAGACGCATGCTCGACTACTGTGACCTCCCATTCGAGCCTTCTTGCGTCGAGTTCTACCGCAACGAGCGGGCGGTTCGTACCGCGAGTTCGGAACAGGTACGCCAGCCCATCTACTCGGGTGCCCTCGAGCAATGGCGACACTACGAAGGATTCCTCTCCCCCCTGAGAGACCAGCTTGGCTCGCTGGTGAGGTGAGTTTTTCTCAACAGCGTGTGAGTTAATCTCCTTTGCTTGAGAGATCGATGGTGAGATAGCGTCGTCGGGTTGATCGGCGCGGTCGGCGTCGACACTTCTTGCGGTCCGGGGGGGCAGTCATGAAGAGGTTCAACAGCGGATCAGGCCGCTGCACGCGGCACGCCATGTTGGCTGCGGACGTTCGACGGGCGTTACGACGGCGGGCTATCCCGGCGGGGGTGGCGACAGGGGTGCTCTTCGCCAGCACTGGGGCGGCGTTGGCGCAGGAACTGACGCTGGAGGAGGTGGTCGTCACGGCGCAGAAGCGCACCCAGAACCTTCAGGACGTTCCGGTCAGCGTGAACGTGCTCGGCGAGCAGAAGCTCGACGAGCTGAACATCACCGGGTTCGCCGACTACTTCCAGTTTTTGCCCACCGTTTCTGCCCAGCAGTTCGGGCCCGGTCAGGCGCAGATCTACATGCGCGGCGTATCGGATGGAGGCGATGGAAACTTCTCCGGCACCACTCCGAGTGTGGCGCTGTACCTGGATGACCAGCCGGTCACCGCGATCGGTCGGAACCTCGACGTTCACGTTTACGACATCTCGCGTATCGAAACGCTCGCCGGACCGCAAGGCACCTTGTACGGGGCCAACTCTCAAGCGGGCGCACTGCGTATCATCACCAACAAGCCCGATCCTTCCGCCTTTGCCGCTGGCGTCGACGTTGGCGGCAACACGGTAAAGGGCGGTGACGCTGGGTACTCCGTCGAAGGCTTCGCTAACGTGCCCCTCTCGGACAATGCCGCGATTCGCCTGGTCGGCTGGCGGGTGGAGGACGGTGGTTGGATCGATGTGGTGCCCGCGTCGCTGACCTTATCGCGCAGCGGCATCACCGTGTCCAACAGCGGTAACGCCAATCCGGATCAGAACACGGTCGAGGAGGACTACAACACCCTGACCAACACCGGTGCGCGAGCGGCCTTGGGCATCGACCTGAACGACAGCTGGACCGCCACGGCCAGCGTTATTGCGCAGATGCAGCAGTCCGACGGCGTCTTTGCGGATCAGCCGGGCCTGAATGGGCCCGGACAGGGCAGGGTAGAGCGCTTCTTTCAGGACAACTACGAGGACACTTGGACGCAGCTGGGGCTGACGCTCACCGGTGACCTAGGCTTTGCCGACATCACCTTTGCCGGTTCCTACCTGGATCGTGAAGTCGAGTACGACATCGACTACTCCCAGTATTCAGAGTACTCGGCGTACATCGAGTACTACTACACCTGCGTGAATTACGACTTCAATAACTGCACCGACCCCCGCATCCAGTACGAGAACGACAGCGCGTTCAAGCGCTCGTCCATCGAGGTTCGCCTGCAGTCGAAGGCGGATCGCAGGCTGCGCTGGGTGGCAGGGCTGTTCTACAACAACGATGAGCACGACTACTTCAATCAGTGGGTCATTCCGACCATCCCAGACGGCAACGATATTCCCCTGAATCGCAACATCAACGGCCGCGAGGATCTCTACTTTGCGACTAATCAGCAGCGCGACTTCTCCGAAATCGCTGTGTTTGGTGAGGTGACGCTCGATCTGACGGAGAAGCTATCGGCTACTGTGGGCTTGCGCTGGTTCGAAACCGACGATGACCTGACGGGTTTCGTCGGCTCGCGCTTCAGCTGCTTCGATCCCGCGGACGGGAACCGGATCGGCAATGGCACCTCAACCAGTGCCGACTGTGGCGGGGGGCTAGGGGCCAAGATCGATGACTTCACCACCAAGGTCAATGCGAGTTACCAGTTCAGTGACGATGTGCTGGTCTACGCCACCTACTCGGAGGGCTTTAGACCGGGTGGCGTCAACCGCGAGCCGAGTCCCGTGATACCGCAGATCTACCAGCCCGATTTCCTCAAGAACTATGAGGTGGGCTGGAAGACCACCTTTGCAAACGGTAGAGCACGGTTCAACGGGGCTGCGTACGTCATGGACTGGGAGGACCTGCAGCTCACCCGGTTTGACGTAGAGAGCTTCGGGTCGTTCCTCGGCCTCACAGCGAATACGGGGGGAGCCGATATCATCGGTATCGAGGGCGATTTCGAAGTGCTGGTCACCGAGGGATGGACCCTCTCCGGTGGGTTCTCCTACAACGATGCGGAGCTCTCTGAGGATTTCTTTGTCGGTACGACGGACACGACGCCGGCGGCGCCGGAGGGCACCGATCTTCCATTTACGCCAGACCTGAAGTACACGCTGATCTCACGACACACCTTTAACGTCGCCGGTCGCGACGCCTATTTCCAGGCGGCGTGGAACTGGACGGACAGTTCGCAAAATGATCTGTTCGTCGATGGCCGTTTGGAGCAGGACAGCTACGGGCTGCTAAATCTCTCGGGTGGGGTCAGGTTCGGCAATACTAATCTCGATGTCTACGTCAACAATGTGACGGACGAGAATGCCCAGCTAACGCTATTTTCAAGGGGCGGGGATGATCGGGTGGTCGCCAATCGCCCCTTGTCGGTGGGCATGAGGTTCAGTATGCGGTTCGAGTAAGCAATAGTTTCGATGACTAACGCACTCACAGTCTTGATCACCGGCGGCGCCGACGGCATTGGTCGGGTCACCGCTCAGCGATTCATCGACAGTGGGCACCGCGTGCATGTGTGCGATGTTAACCAGGAGGCGGTGGCACAGCTTTCGAACGATGGCAGTGGCATCACGGGGTCCGTGGGGGACGTGTCGTCGGTGGCAGACGTGGAGCGCGTGTTCGCGGAGCTCGAGCAGACGTACGGCGGCCTGGACGTGCTGGTGAACAACGCAGGTATCGCGGGCCCTACGGCGCCGGCGGAAGCGATTGGTACGGAGGACTGGGATCGGGCGATTTCGGTGAGCTTGAGCGGCCAGTTCTATTGCCTGCGCCGGGCGATTCCCATGCTGCGCGCAAGCGAATACGGGTCGATCGTGAACATCTCGTCGAACGCAGGGCTGTTCGGCTTTCCCTTACGTCTGCCCTACGCCGCATCGAAATGGGCATTGATCGGGATGACCAAGACACTGGCGATGGAGCTTGGCCCCGAGGGGATTCGCGTCAATGCCATCTGCCCAGGGAGTGTTGCTGGCCCTCGCATCGATGGCGTGATCGAGCGCGATGCGGGCGCCCGAGGGGTGGCCCCTGAGGCTATTCGAAAAGCCTATGAGCGTCAGTCGTCGCTGCGCTGCTTCGTCGAGGCCAAGGACGTGGCGGAGATGGTGTACTTTCTGACCTCGCCCCTCGGGGCGAAGATCTCCGGCCAGGCGATTGGCGTCGACGGGCATACCGAATCGCTTTCCAACGGGTTGGAGTAACGTGAGACATGATCGGAGGCAGGCGATGAGAGCGGCATGGTTCGAACGCTTCGGGGCCGCGGAAGACGCGCTTGTGGTGGGCGAGCAGCCGGTCCCCGTCGCGGGCACCGGCGAAGTGTTGGTGAGGTTGAGCGCCAGCGGCGTCAACCCGTCCGACGTGAAAAAGCGGGCAGGGTCCTTTGCGAACCTGCTCGACGGTGGGCTGGTGATTCCCCACAGCGACGGCGCGGGCATCATCGAAGCCGTTGGCGAGGACGTCTCCGAGGCGCGAGTCGGCGAGCGGGTGTGGGTGTATCAGGCCCAGTTCGCTCGCCGCTTCGGCACCGCCGCGGAGTATGTGGCGCTGGATCAATCGCGCGCCGTCACGCTGCCGGACACGGCCTCCTTTGCGGTGGGGGCCTGCATGGGGATTCCCTGCATGACCGCGCATCGCTGCGTGTACGCCGATGGAGACGTCGACGGGTCCACGATCCTCGTGACCGGTGGTGCCGGACGCGTCGGCCACTACGCTATCCAGTGGGCCAAGCTCGGCGGCGCGCGAGTCATTGCCACCGCCAGCGCGGCGCGAGACGAGGCAAGTTGCCGAGAAGTAGGTGCCGATGCGGTGGTCAACCATCGAGAGGCGGATTGGGCAAACGCCGTGCTGGCCGCCAACGACGGCATACCGGTCGATCGCGTCGTCGACGTCGAGTTCGGCGCCAACCTCGAGCAGGTATTGAACTGCATACGCACCAGCGGCGTCATCGCGACCTACTCCTCCATGCAGGTCGCCGAGCCCAAGCTGCCCTTCTTTCGCATGCTCTACATGGATTTGGATATCCAGATCGTGATTGTCTACGCGATGCCGGAGGCCGCTAAGCGGCATGCGATCACCGACATCACGGCGGCGCTCGAGGAGGGCCAGCTCGTGCACAGAGTCGCCCACGAACTGCCGCTCGATGCCATCGCGAGAAGCCACCGCTTGATCGAGGATGGCGGCTTTCGAGGTTGCGTTGTCGTCTCCCTGGACTAGTTGCGGTGTGCGCTGGGGGATGCGGATAGCCAACCCTCTCCTTGCGCTGATGGTCGCGGCGCTGAGTCTCGGCACTGCTTGCACGCAAGACCTTGCGCTGTCGCCTGCAGCAGAAGGCCTGCGCGTGCTGGCGGGCAGTGAGCGACTTCTTGGCGCCCGCCTGCCGTCGGGCGTACGTGCTTTCCGGGGTGTGCCCTACGCAGCACCTCCCCTCGGGCCCCTACGCTGGAAGCCACCGCAGCCGCACGTCGCGCGCAAAGGGGTTCAGGACAGCACAAGCTTCGGCCCCGCGTGTCCGCAGGACCAGGGAAATCCGGACTGGTATCGGGATGTGGCAGCGAGCGTTGGCGCGGACGGCGGCATCATTCCCGCGCTGAGGGAGATCTCCGAAGACTGCCTCTACCTCAATGTCTGGGCACTGGACGAACCCGTCGACACACCGCGACCCGTGATGGTGTGGATACACGGTGGTTCCAACGTCAACGGTTTCGCACACGAGCCGAACTACCGCGGCGGTGCGCTCGTTGCCGCCCACGGCATCGTCGTAGTCAGCCTCAACTATCGACTAGGCCCCTTCGGGTTCCTTGCACACCCAGCCCTGGCGGCGGAAGACCCTCAGGACGTCTCTGGCTACTACGGACTCGCCGATCAGGTCGCAGCACTTCGCTGGGTGCGGGATCACATCGCGTCATTTGGAGGCGACCCTCAGAACGTCACCGTCTTCGGCGAGTCAGCGGGTGGCGGCAACATCTCCGCCTTGATGCGTATGCCCTCGGCACGGGGCCTATTCCACCGGGCTGTCATTCAGAGCGGCGCCCTAGCACCTTACGACAGCATCGATTACGAGGCGGCTGAGCAAGCGGGTGAGCGATTGCTCGCCAGCCTTGGTGCGACGACGGTGGAGGAGATGCGCGCCCTCGATTGGCAAACGCTCGTCGACGAGCGCCCATCAGCATTGGAGCACTACTACTTCGGGCCGATTGCGGATGGGTTCTACTTGCCCCCCGGCGCCGAGATCACTCCGATGCCCTTGATGATCGGTGCGAATCACGACGAATGGTTGATGTACCTGCCCGACGACGATGTGCAGTCATCGTTCGATGACGCCCTCGATCAGTACGTGGCACGGAGCCGAGACACCGTCGCCCAGGCCTTTGTACACCGGTACGAGAGCGTGGAAATGCGCGCGAACCGGTTGATCAGCGCGGCCGAATTCTGGTGCCCGGCGCTCGCGCTCGCCAATCGTGTCGAGTCCCTCGAGCAAGCGGCCTACGTCTATCTCTTCACCCGCGTGAGGCCAGGCGCCGATGCCTTGCTCGCCTACCACGGTGCCGAGATCCCCTACGTGTTCGATACGGCCGACGCCTGGTTGCCCGCTACCCCCATTGACGACGAGCTGACCGCCGCCATGCAGACGTATTGGGTCAACTTCGCGATGCGCGGTGATCCGAATTCGGCATCGCTGCCAACGTGGCTACCCTACGAGCACGACACCCGCCGCATTCTCGAGCTAGGAGATAACATCGGCCTGGCGAGCGGGGAGTGGACGGAACTGTGTGATCTCATCGAGGGTTCTCAGTAGAGGGCGCCTATGAAGACAGCGAAAATCGATCCGATTATCTTCCTGACCGCGTTTCTGGTCGTCATGTTCGTGTGTGTGCCGATCCTGATCTGGCCCGAAGCCGCGGGCGTTCGCATCAGCGGCTTGTACGACTGGATCGCCGAGCAGTTCGGTTTGGTGTACCAGTGGGTGGTGATCGGCATCGTCGGCTTTCTGGCGTGGGTTGCCTTCGGTCGTCACGGAGAGATCCGCTTGGGCGATCCCGGTGAGCGACCGCAGTTCTCCACCTTCGGGTGGGTGTCCATGCTGTTCTGCGCCGGCGTCGGTGCTGGCCTCGTCTACTGGGCAACCATCGAGTGGGCCTTCTACCTGGACAATCCGCCCTTCGGTGCGCAACCCGGCAGCAGTGATGCCAGGAACTGGGCAACGTCCTACGGCTTGTTCCATTGGGGGCTGATCGCGTGGACGATCTACGCCTTGCCCACCGTGGCGATCTCCCATGCGTACTACGTCAAGAAGGTGCCGTACCTGCGCCTGAGCACGAGTTGCCATTGCTTTCTGGGCGAGGCAGGGGAGTCCTCCCTCCTCGCGCGGCTGCTCGACGGCATCTTCATGCTGGCGCTGATCGCGGGCGCGGGCACGTCGATGGGGCTTGCGGTGCCGATGATCTCGGCGAGTCTGGCGGAGGCGTTCCAGCTCGAGCGCTCGTTTGCACTGGACGTCGCCGTTGTCGCCGTCTGTGTCGCCCTGTTCGCGTTCACCGTATACGTCGGCTTGGAGAGGGGGATTCAGCGCCTGGCTGACCTCAACGTGATCGCGGCGCTGTTGTTCCTCGCGTTTATTCTGCTGGTCGGCCCCACCCTGTTCATCCTCAGGATGGGCACGCAGAGTATCGGGTTCATGCTCCAGCACATGATCAGCATGCTGACCTGGACTGACCCGGTGGCGCGCACGGGGTTCGTCGAGGATTGGACCATTTTCTACTGGGCCTGGTGGATAGCGTTTGGTCCCTTCGTCGGCATATTCGTGACGAGAATCTCCCGCGGTCGCACCTTGAAGCAGCTAATACTCTCGATGGCTGTGTTCGGGAGCCTAGGCGCTTGGGTGTTTTACATCGTCGCCGGGAACTACGCGCTGTATCTCGACTTGGAGGGTATCGTCGCGGTGCGCGACATCATGGCGGCCGTGGATCCCGCGCAGGCGATTGCCAGCGTTATCGGTGCGCTCCCCTTTGGTGCACTGGCGCAGACCGTGTTTGCCGTGATCAGCATCATCTTCATTGCCACCACCTACAACTCAGCGGCCTACGCACTCGCCTCCGCCGCGTCGCAGCAGCTCGAGGTTGGGGAGGACCCAGCGCGCTGGCATCGCTTGTTTTGGGCGCTCGTACTCGGCTTGCTGCCCGTTGCGCTGATGGCCGTCGAGGGGGGCGTGCGGGTGGTGATGTCGGCGGTACTGGTCGCCTCGTTGCCACTGCTCGTCGTGGCGGTGCTGATGTGTGTGAACCTTGCCAGATCACTCGGGGCCGATGACACGCCCACCCGCCACGCACCCTAGCGTTATCCTCTCGGATGACGATCGGGCAGACCTCGATGGATCGCGGGGAGCAGCAGCGCAATGGGCGATGAAGCTGGTCCTCAAGGTTGCCCAATCGCTTGGTGCACCGCGGTTAGTTTCGATCGGCCAGGCCCACTTGGTCGGTGCCTATCACTCGGGGCCAGCGAATCTAGCGTTCCTGTGCAAGCTCGTGTCACAGGGTGCGCGGGTGCGCGTGCCCACCACTCTCAACTCAAGCTCGGCGGACCTGACAAGCGGCGCCTTGCCCTGCTATGCCGGCAGGGATCGCGATCAGGCCCGAGCGGTCGTCGATTCGCTGTCGAAGATGGGCTGTCGGGCAACGCTGACCTGTGCTCCGTATTTGTTGAGCGGTGCGCCGAGGTTCGGCGAGAACATCGCCTGGGCGGAGTCGAACGCCGTGTTGTTTGCCAACTCCGTCATCGGAGCACGTAGCCTGAAGTGCTCGCAGTACTTGGACCTTGCCTGCGCGTTGAGCGGTCGAACACCCTACGCCGAGGTCATGATGGACAAGGGTCGACAGCCCGCGCTTATCGTCGACGTTGAGCACCTGTCTGCGCGTTGGTTCGATGACAGAGTCGGCTTCCAGTTCGTGGGCTTTGCCACGGGAGCGGCAGCGGACACGCGTATCAGCTTCCTGAGGGGATTACCTCGGGGTCTCGATTGGACTGCCCTGCAAGCGCTGTGCGCGGCCGCGGGTGTGTCGGGCTCCATGGCCATGCTGCATGTAGAGGGCAGCACGCCCGAGGCCGGCGTTCCGGAGGCGACCTTAGATCGTTGCGACATCGTGCGCCTCGATGACCAGGACCTGGTGACCATCGCCAAGCAGTGGCGCCCGTCGCAAGACATTCGCCCAGTGGCAGTGTGTGTAGGTGCGCCGCACGCAGGCATTGAGGAGTTAACCGAGATTGCGTCGACGCTCGAGCGGCACGCGGATTCCGTTCGGCTCCCGTTTGTCGTGTCCGTGGGGCGCGGTCTGTACGCGGACGCCCGTTTGCACGCCGTCTTCGAGCGGCTCAGGTCCGGCGGTGTCACATTGGTCAGAGACACGTGCACGTACTACGGACCGCTTTTCGGCGGTACCACGGGGCATGTGCTCACCAACTCGGTGAAGTGGGCCGCCTACGCCGCAGCGGGAATGCGTTGCACCCCAGTCATTGCGACCCTGGGGGAGTGTGTGGATGCCGCGCTGCGTGCCAGCTACACGGTGGATAGAGCCTACTGGAATGCCACTTTCTCACGGCATTGAACTTCTGCTAGGAGGTGTCGCCGAGGGCCCCGTGCTGGTGCTCGATGCGCCCGTCAGCTGGTGGGGTGGTGTCGATCCGGCGACTGGCGTGGTGACGGACGTTACCCACCCGCAAAAGGGGTGTTGCCTGGCCGGCGTTTTGCTGGTCACCGGGAGAACCAAGGGCAGTACGGCGGGGCCGGGTGCGCTGCTCGAACTCATCGCCAGGGGCTGTGCGCCCGCGGCGGTACTGCTGTCGGAACCAGACCCCGTGCCGGTCGCCGCATCGATGGCGGCGCAATTTCTGGACCTAACCCCGCTGGCGGTCGCGGTCATTGGTCAAGAGACTCGAGCGGCCCTTCGCCAGTGGTCCGCGGAAGATCCCCAGCGCGTATTTATCCTCGAGACGACTTGCGGCGATCGAATACGCCCCGTGGATACGGCCTGAGCCACAACTGTGCGTCGCACCTGGGGTCGAGCTCATCGGTTCGACGTGCTCGATCTGCTCATCTAGCCGCCGGCTGACTCCCCCACGTGTGAGCTCCGAGCGACGACATTCGTGAGGACGTCGACCGAATCTGCCCCTTGAGCCACCCTCCGCACGCCATCATGTTATCGGCCGCAGCTAAATGAGCCTCGAGAGTGCCCCTGCGACGCGTATGCTTACGTCTTAGAGCCGTTGGAAGCCCTGGCTGGCACGCCCGCCAACAGCTGATCGCTGATCGGGATGGGTAGCGGCAGCCGAATGAGTAACGCGAAGAGGAGTCTCCGAGACCTGAAAGACGTAGCCTATGAACCGAAGCATCATCATTACGTGCGCCGTGACCGGGTCCGGCGATACTGCAGATAAGTCGCACCTGGTCCCCATTACTCCGCAGCAAATTGCCGACGCTTCGATCGAGGCCGCGCGAGCCGGCGCCGCGGTCGTCCACATCCATGTACGTGATCCACAGACGGGGGCGCCGAGCCGAGATCCCGCGCTTTATCGTGAAGTCGTTGAGCGCATCAGAGACTCGAGCCAGGATGTCGTGATCAACCTGACCACCGGGATGGGGGGCGATCTGTATCTAGGGCCGGATGAGGATCCGCTTGCGCTCGCCGAGCAGACCGATATGGTCGGTCAGATCGAGCGGATGGAGCATGTGGAGGCGCTCTTACCAGAGATCTGTTCCTTGGACTGTGGATCGTTCAACTATCCAGGCGGCAACTACGTGTACATCTCATCACCCGACATGCTGCGGCTCGGCGCCAGGCGCCTGCAGGCGATCGGTGTGAAGCCTGAGCTTGAAGTTTTCGATCTAGGGCACATCTCTTTCGCCACACAGATGATGCGCGAGGGATTGCTGGATGACCCACCGCTGTTCCAAGTGTGCATGGGCGTGCGCTGGGCTGCGCAGGCGACGCCGCGAAACTTCATGACCATGGTAGACAACTTGCCGGAAGAGGCGAATTGGGCGGGGTTTGCGCTGGGGGCGTTGGAGATGCCGATGGTGGCCCAAGCGGCTTTACTCGGCGGTCATGTGCGCGTGGGGCTCGAGGACAATCTCTATCTGGAACGCGGCAAACTAGCCTCCAACGCGCAACTGGTTGAACGAGCCAGGACGATACTGGAGAGCATGGGGGCCGTGTTGCAGACGCCTGCCGAAGCGCGCGAAACCCTGCAAGTGCAAAAGCAGGAGGTGCCCGCATCGATGAGGCGACCAGGGTGATCATCGCGCACAAAGGCGTCGCGCATCCATGGCAATGCGATGTCATGGGCCACATGACGACACGCTACTACGTGGCGATGTTCGATGACGCCTCCTACCACTTGCTGCACGAGGTGTTTGGCTGGACTGCGGGCGATGAGCAGCTGGGCTGGGCAGACGTTAAACACATCATCGAGTACCAGGACGAAGTGGGAAGCGGCGATCTACTCGAGGTTCGCGGTCGGCTCGAGAGGATTGGCGGCAAGTCGATCACCGTGTCCTATACGATGCACAACCTGAGTCGAAAGAGCCTGGCCGCCACGTTGGAGAGCACCTCGGTCTACTTCGATCTCAAGGCGCGCAGAGCGGTCAGGGTGCCGGATCAGTTGAGGGAGCGTGCATCTCGGTTTCTAGGTGCCGCCAACTAGTGTCCTGAGTTGGAAGTTCGTTGATGAATTCGCAGGCGAGTTTTTGTGCCTGAGCGCGGCGCGAGGACGAGCGTGGCAGGTTCCACGGGAGGAGGAGCAACGTGTTCAGGGGCGAAGAGGTGCCGCGAATTCATCAACGAACTTCTAACTCAGGACACTAGGGAAGCTCTGCTTAAGTCTGGCCGCCAGCCCTGTGCGTCCAGCGACGTGAGATCAAGGTCCGCGTCGCTGATCTTGCGTAGGCGCGTGGGCAGCATTCGCGCAGGGCTGCGCCCCTGCTCGGCGCGGAACCCGTGCGACGCGCGATCAAGCGCAAGCCCGGAACACGCACACTAGGCGACCATGGCCCATGTGGCATACTACGCCGCCGCCCGGCGGGTGGCTGAGGTAGATCGAGCATTCACGCGGTCTTTCGTAGGGATCGCCACTGACGAGGAAACGCCTGTGCCCACCATCACGCTGCCCGACGGCAGTCAGCGCGCTTACGACGATCCGGTCTCCGTCCTCGATGTCGCGGCCGACATCGGCCCCGGTCTCGCCAAGGTGACCCTCGGGGGCCACTTCGACGGCGAGCGCCACGATGCCCACGACCTCATCGAGCACGATACGGACCTGGTGATCTACACGCCGAAGGATGACGACGGCGTCGAGATCATCCGCCACTCCTGCGCCCACCTGCTCGGGCACGCCCTCAAGCAGCTCTACCCCGAGGCCAAGATGGCCATCGGCCCGACGGTCGAGAACGGCTTCTACTACGACATCGATCTCGATGAGCAGCTTCGCGAGGAGGACCTCGAGAAGATCGAACAGCGTATGCGCGAGCTTGCGAAGACGCATTACGACGTGGTGAAGGAGAAGGTGAGCTGGCAGAAGGCCTACGACACCTTTGAGGCGCGTGGCGAAAGCTACAAGATGGAGATCCTCGATCGCGATGTCCCCAAGGACGCGCGGCCGGGGCTCTACCATCACGAAGAGTACATCGACATGTGTCGCGGGCCGCACGTGCCCAACATGCGATTCTGCGAGCATTTCAAGCTCATGCGCTTGTCGGGCGCCTACTGGCGCGGAAACTCCGACAACAAGATGCTCCAGCGTATCTACGGCACCGCATGGCCCGACAAGAAGCAGCTCAAGAAATACCTTAACTTCCTGGAGGAAGCGGTAAAGCGCGATCATCGCAAGATCGGCAAGGCCCTGGACCTCTTTCACACCCAGCCCGAAGCGCCTGGCATGGTGTTCTGGCACGACAAGGGCTGGACCATCTACAACATCATCAAGGATTACATCCGTGCGCTGCTGAGGGCCAACGACTACCAAGAGGTCAACACGCCGCAGCTGGTCGACAGGGTGCTGTGGGAGAAGTCAGGTCACTGGGACAAGTTCGGCGACATGATCTTCAGCACCGCCTCGGAGAACCGTGACTACGCGGTCAAGCCGATGAACTGCCCCTGTCACGTGCAGATCTTCAACCACGGTCTGCGCAGCTATCGGGACCTGCCCTTGCGCATGGCAGAGTTCGGCTCATGCCACCGCAACGAACCGTCGGGGACCTTACACGGCATCATGCGCGTGCGGAACTTCGTGCAGGATGATGCGCATATCTTCTGTACCGAGTCGCAGATTCAAAGCGAGGTCATCACCTTCATCGACCTTGTTTACAAGGTGTACTCGGACTTCGGCTTCGAAGACGTCGAGATAGCGCTCTCGACACGCCCCGAAAAGCGCGTGGGCGATGAGGCGACGTGGGATGCGGCCGAGGCAGCACTGGAAACAGCGCTGAAAGAGAAGGGGCTGGAGTTCGTACTGCAGCCGGGCGAGGGCGCGTTTTACGGGCCGAAGATCGAGTTCACCCTACGCGATTGCTTAGGCCGCGGCTGGCAGTGCGGCACGGTGCAGCTCGACTTTTCCATGCCGGGCCGGCTCGATGCGGAGTACGTGGCCGAAGACGGCTCCCGCCAAACCCCGGTCATGATCCACCGCGCCATCTTGGGCTCCATCGAGCGCTTCGTCGGCATCCTGATCGAGAACTACGAGGGCAAATTGCCCATGTGGTTGGCGCCCGTGCAGGCCGTGGCGCTGAACATCACCGCGGACCAGGAAGAGTACGTGCAGCGTATCGAAGGGGAGCTACGCGCGGCGGGCATGCGCGCGATTTCCGATCTGAGGAACGAGAAAGTCGGCTTCAAAGTACGAGAGCATACGCTCCAACGCATCCCCTACCAGCTGGTGGCCGGGAAGCGCGAAGTGGAGGAGGGCACCGTGGCCGTGCGTACGCTCAAGGGCAAAGACCTCGGCTCCATGTCCGTCGATGAGTTCATAGGGCTTGCGAAGGAGGAGGTCGTGGCCAAGCGACCACTGTCCTAGGCTGGCAATCCGGAGTCTCCTGCTGCAGCCATGCCAGCCGTCACCCCCTCGATCAGCATTGCGGGATAGACGGCGCTGAGTGCCTAACGCGATGACCACTTCGCACCTGTCCACGAGAACCGCCACCGCGCAGGACGCGCAGTCACTCGCGCGTATGGCGGAGGAGACCTTCCGCGACGCCTTCGCCGAGCAGAATACGCGGGAGGACCTGGACCGCTACTGCGCCGACGCGTTCGGCGAACAGCAGCAACTGAGTGAGATCTGCGATCCCGAGTCCATCACCGTGCTGGCGGAGCGGTCGAACCGGCTGGCGGGCTACGCCCAGATCAAGACGCGTTCTTCCATCCACTGCGTCGCTGGCGACGCCCTAGCGGAACTCAGCCGGTTCTACCTGCGCAAAGAGCACCATGGCCGCGGCGTCGCGAACGTGCTCATGGCCGACGTGTTGGCGCGTGCCGCCGACGCAGGTGCCAGGGTGCTCTGGCTCGGCGTATGGGAGCACAACCCGAGGGCTATCGCGTTCTATCGCAAGTGCGGCTTCGATGCGGTGGGAGAGAAGACGTTTCTCATCGGCAGCGACCTGCAGCGAGACCTGGTGCTAGCGGTCGAGCTGGAAGCGCCCGGGACCACCCGCTCGAACACGTAGCGGACGCAACAACGTGTTGTGCGCCCGCTACGTTGTGCGGCCTAGCGGATCACTCCACCTGAACGGTCAGGATCGCCAGCGCGAGGTTGCCCGGTGCGATCGCGAGGCCCGCCGCTGCGCAATCCCAAGCACCGTCCAAGCCGAGGGCGCCGACCGCGGTGCCGCCCGTGGTCAAGTTACGGCAGGACAGCGATCCGCCGAGCACTCGGTCGGCGTCGCCCGCAAACACGGCGCCGTTGATGCGGCCGATGACGATGATCCGGACCTGCTGTCCAGACTCGACCTGCAAGCCAGCGCCCTCACAGTCGACGAGGTTGCCCGGCGAGGCGATCGACACCTGCTGCGGGTCCGTCTGGTTGATGCAGATCGCGCGGAACACGAAGGCACCCTCGACGGAAGTGGAGAGCACCTCCGCAGGCGGTGCGAGATCGATGCTAAAGACGTTGTTGGTGTTGCGGCCCGCGACGAACACGGTGCCGTCGTCTGCCACACCCACGCCGTAGCCCGTTTCCAGATCGTTGCCCTGGCCGTCGCCCGAGGCGTCGATGATCTCCGTGATCACGCCGGCCGGGGTGATCTCGAAGGCGTTGTCGCTGGCGAAGCCGGTTACGTACACGTTGCCATCGGCACTGACGGCCACGCCCTGCGTGTCTCGCAGGGTATTGCCGGCGCCATCGCCGCTGCCGTCGATGATCTCGGTGATCGCGCCGGCCGGGGTGATCTCGAACGCATTGTCGGAGAAGCCGACCACGTACACGTTGCCTGAAGCGCTCACGGCCACGGCACGCGGGCTCGTGAGGCCGTTGCCGGCACCGTCACCGCTGTCGTCGATGATCTCGGTGACGACGCCGGCGGGCGTGATCTCGAACACGTTGTTGCTGCCGCTACCCACCGCGTAGACGTTGCCCGAGGGGCCGACGGCCACGCCGTCTGCGCCGAGGAAGTCGTTCGTACCGTCGCCGCTCTCGTCGATGATCTCCGTGATCGTGCCGTCGGTGGCGATCTCGAACACGTTGTTGCTGGTTTGGCCGGACACGTACACGTTGCCGTCAGCGTCCGCGGCGATGCCACGCGGGGTGGTGAGCGGGTTGCCCAGGCCGTCGCCGTTGCCATCGATGATCTGCGTGATCACGCCGCCCGGGGTGATCCGGAACACGTTGTTGGTGTCGCGCCCGGCGGCGTAGACGTTGCCCTCACCGTCGACGGCCACGGCTTCCGGTGCCTCGAAGGCGTTGGTGCCGTCACCGCTCGCGTCGATCAGCTCGCTGATGACGCCGGCCGGCGTGACGCGGAAGGCGTTGTCGGAGTTTTGGCCGGGCACGTACACGTTGCCGTCGCCGTCGACCGCGATGACGCGCGGACGATCGAGGCCGTTGCCTGCGCCGTCGCCGCTCGCATCGATCACCTCGGTGATGGTCTGCCCATTCGCCGACGCGGCCAGCGTGAGCGCGCCCACGGTCAGCAGCGAAGCGAGTGATCGCTCAAACATACGTCCTGTATTGCTCATGTCGGTCCTCTGTTTGGCATGCTTGCCAGCGTTGAAGGGATCCAAGGGCCCCGGACGATAATGCACTGCATTCGCGTTTACAAACGCCGCCCTGGGCTCGCGTTGCACATCAATCAGTTTCGCGCTGGAAGCACCCGAAAAAGTCCGCCGAGCCTGGCCACCGCGCGCTCAGGCAGGCCGATCTGCAGGCGTAGGCAGCCCGGATGCCGCGCTCTCACCACTTGCGCTAGTTACGCAACACCCCCAAGGAACTGCGGGTGGGCCTTGAGGCGCCGAGAATTCGTACGCGAGCGACAGCTGAAGGTGCGGGACGGCGAAGCGTCTACGCATATCGTGGTCACCTCGGCCGCGTTGCGAGCTTGAGGCGAGCACTTAGGTGTCGTCCCGTACGTTGCGGACACTCGGTTGGGGGGGACTCCCCCAGGTGACCTGGGCCGCCGCATCGATTTGCGTCCAACAGTTAATGTGCCGGGATTCTCGATTGACTGAAACGATGCTCATGGCGTGCGCGTGCGGCGAAACGCCGCTGCACCCGAGCTCTTGGCTCCGGGTGTAGGAGCATGAGCTGAAGCGAAATACCGCACTCCACCGCGATCACGATTCGGAGGTGGTTGGTGAGAAGACGTCTCGATTTTGCAACAACGCACGCGCTTCGTCTTTGGCGTACTTCCCATCGTAGGCTAAAGGCTTCAGCCTCCTGGCACCCCCACCGCCAGGAGCCGCGAAGATGCCAAGACGCAAGCCAGCCTACCCGAGCACCACGGCCGAGCGAGAATGCTACTGGCTACTGCACTGCAGAGCGCCGAGACCCAAGGCGCCACTCTGGCCGCCTACGCCGAGGCTGAGCGACTGAACGTCCGCCAGCTCTACGACTGGAAGCGTGTCCTCGGCGAATGTTGTCTACTCAAGCAGTTGCCCGGAGCCAAGCGCAAAGGCCGGAGCAGGTTCGTCGCGGTCACCTCACCCTCGCAGCCGACCCCAGCGCCTAGCGTCGCGTTAACGGTCAGGCTCGCCCATGCCGCTGACCTACAGTGCCACCGACCCCTCGATCCTCAGCAGCTCAGCGCGCTACTCAAGACCCTCGGAACGAACTCATGAGGCCGCGGCCTGACGGTGCTGGATGGTCCCCGCGCCAGCCCCGACAAGTCGCCGTGGATAGGTGAGTTTTGTCGGATGGGATGATACACGGTGGCTGATCAATGGAGTCCGCAATCAAGGTTTTGAATAAGCTGATCGCTCCTCTCTTGCCAGCCGTCGGTTCTCGTTATTCGTGATTACGCCAATGTACACTCGGATCCCGAGGATGCAACGATCGATTCTTGGTCCGCGGGTACGCGGATACATCTATGGCTCGACGTGCTTACCCAGAGTATCGGACATAGGTCTGAGGTTTGTGCCCGCGGGATGGGCGTTCTCCATCCCGCTCGGCGATGGGAATTACTCGTCGGACGGAAGTCGGCACCGACGACCCACATCGGGAGCACAACGCAACACCCAACATAAATACGTACAATCCGCAGAGCTCTCTTCTTTCGGGCGATCGATATCGGTGCGAGGATGATTTAAGTGGCCTAATTGGGTGAGAAGGCAATGATGCGCAACGTCGACATGTCAACAAGAGCACCTTTCCCGGGTGTGGTGGTCTTTGTGCTGGCAGCTCTCTTTTGCAGTGTGGCAAACGCCGCTGACCGAGTCGGAGCTATAAGTGGAGACTTTTCCGTTGATGCAATCGGTAGCGCCACCTACAGTATTCCCATTCACGTAGTACCTGCATCAGGTGGGGTCCGACCTGATGTGGCGCTAACCTATTCGAGTGGAGCGACGCGTGGCTGGGCTGGCGAGGGCTGGGGGCTCTCTGGCTTCTCGTCGATCGAGAGATGCGCTCAAACGGTAGCGCAAGATCAGAACGTCACCGCCGTCGAAAATTCCGTGAACGACAGATTCTGCCTGGACGGAGTTCGTCTCGTTCTTGAATCCGGTGCCTACGGAGAGGACGGCTCAACTTATCGAACGGAGATCGATCAAGCTCTTCGCATAACGGCTCACCAAGTTGGTGCTCAAGCTCCTGCCTACTTTGAGTTGAGGTATGCAAACGGGAGTCGTGTGCTCTATGGCGAAACCGCGTCCTCGCGCATCGAGGTGCAAGGTGCCGGTGCATCTGGCCCGGTGAGAAGCTGGTTGATAGATAGGCTTATAGATCAATTCGGCAATCAAATACGATATCGGTACTCCGAGGACAATGCGTCTGGCGAAGTAACTCCTGCAAAGATCGAATGGGGCGAGAACGCAAGTGCGTCGCCTACGCCCGGGTTTCGCTATCGACTTCATTTCGTCTGGGAGGACCGCCCGTCATCAGACACTTGGGTCAGCTACCGTGCTGGCGCGAAGCACACCCTATCCAAGCGGTTGCGGTCGATTCGTAGCCAATACATCAACAACGGAAACCATCAGTTTATACGTATCTACAAGTTAAATTACGAGGCCGCGGTTGGAGGAGACTCGGGGCGCAGTCGTCTGGAGTCGATTCAGGAATGCAACGACTTTGGTGGTGTCTGTCTTCCGTTGACCCGCTTGGAGTGGCAACGCGGGAGCTATGGTTGGGATACTGTCGGCTCAATATCCGCCTCCACCTCCAACAGGACCGAAACGACCAGAGTAGGTGATGTCAACAACGATGGGCGGCAAGACATTCTTGTCGCGGGCGTTGGCGAGAACCCAACATGGAGTGTGCTTGTCGCGGGGGTTGACAACTTTCAGGAGATCAGTACACCCGTCAGTGCCGCGGCTGCAGATGACACCTATGTTATCGACTACAACGGCGATGGTGCTAGCGACATTTTGGTGCCCGACGGAACGTGGAAGGTTCACGTCGGCGACAATAGCGGAAATCTATCCAGTGGTTCCATCGATACGCTAGTCCCGGTCGAAGGTCTGACCTACGGTGTGCGTATCGCAGACTTCGACGGTGACGGACTAGACGATCTCTTGTACGGTCTCGAGGATGGCATCTATCTTAGGCGCCGGGATTCAACTGGGGCAGCTTCTTTCACAGCCTCTGAAGCCGTTGGTGCCCGGTTCTTTGTCGATGGTACCACCGCGTACTACTCGCATCTTCGTGATTCACGGCTCGTGGACTTCGATGGAGACGGGCGCAACGACCTCATCGTCCGCACCAACCCCGGTGTCCCTCAGTGGAATAGCGCACCGGGCGTGTACGACTGCACGGTAGAGCTCGACTGGACATCCGCCTCGGGCACTAGCTGGGACGTGCAACGGCAGCGACCTGCGGGTACCTGGAGTACAATTCTGGATGCTCACCCTTCGACGAGCTATGTAGATGAGCCGGGTGTTGGTGGGTTCAACTATCAGGTTCGCGCGAGGACCGGTGACGCTGTAAGTGACTGGAGTGCTCCTCTGGCCGTGGACACGGAGGTGGGCGGTTGCGGTGGCATCCCTGAAGCTCCGAGATCTCACGCAGCAGCTTTTGGACCTCAAGACCCTATCGATGGCAACTGGACGTTGCTGAGGTTTGATGAGGGGCCATCGGGAGGCCAGTTCGAAGGTATCGCCACGCTGTCGGACGTGGCTAATCCCCTTCCCATTGATCTCAACGGTGACGCACTCACCGATCTTGCGTATACCCGAGATGGCACTTGGCGTACGCGCCTAAGTAACGGTGTGAGCTTTCAGGAGGAAGTCGACTCCGGGTTCGCGAGCACGGGGGCTGGCAGCGCTTTCGTAGCTGACGTCAATCGAGATGGTAGACAGGATGTCGTCTTCTACCAGCAAGTAGGGGGAAGTATCGAATTCGTTGTTCTGCGATCAGACGGCGAAGGTTTGATCTCATCTACCGCTGAGCTACAGGTGTCCGTGGGCGATGCTGAGAGCTACGGAGATCCTGGTCGCGTACGCGTCCTGGATGGCAACGGTGATGGTTACCGCGACATCGCTCTGTACGATCCCGGTGTGTCGGGATGGAAGCTGCATGCGCACAACTCCGAACCGGCAGATTTGCTCACCCGCATTACTGATGGTTTCGCTGCACCTGGTACTGGCGGTGGCAATGAGATCCTGATTTCTTATGCATCCCTACCCGATGTCGCTGGCTATCAGGCGAATGGCGCAGAATTCCCGGTTCAGCGCAACTACTGCGGACCTGTTCGCGTCGTTACTGACGTGACGCGAAACGACGGCGTAGGTGGCCAGTATAGTCAGACCCACACCTATCTCGATGGCAAGATCAATAACCAAGGGCGAGGATTTCTCGGGTTTCGAGTCAGATCGATAACAGATACTCGAGACGTCCCGAGGGTCTTTCATGAGTACCGTCAGGATTTTCCGTTTATCGGGCTTCCCGAGCTCGTCCAGCATGAAAAGGTCATCGGTGGAATCGTCGAGAGCACTACGATCGCGTACGAAAGCAAGAGCCTGAGTCACTCGGAAGGCACGACACAGCTCATTTGGGCCAAGACGGAGTCCACCGAGCGATACGAGGTCGGTGGGCCCTACGACGGACAGAGGATCTCGACCACACGCACAGACATTCCCCTAGGTGGGATAAACACCGCCCCAGGTGGTTACGGAGAAGTTCTTCAACGTACCGTTACCGTCACCCCTGGGTGGGTCGGAGGAGACACTTTCGTTACCGATGTCCACGCCACGTACGAGACGCAAGGTCCAGACCCGTGTGTAATGCCGAAACGCGTTGCAGTCACGAGATCATCACCTCAGTCCATCGACACGCGGACGGTGGAGTCGGTCACGTTCGACTCCACGACCTGCACCGTCGTCGAGTTCCATGAGAACGTCGATCATGCTCCAGACTACAGTATCCGTAAGACAAAGATGCTTCGTGATGCCTTCGGTAATGTCGTTCAGCACGAGGTGTGGGGAGGTGATGGCGGTGTCAACTCCATCGGCCCGACGCGAACCACGCAAGTTGACTACGATGCGTACGGTCAGTTTCCGATCGCGACCAAAATCGATTCCGTTAGCCCTGGCGGCGCGAATCTTCAGCAGGCTTTCAGTTGGAACTACAACCTAGGTAAAGCGCACACGGTAACGGACTTTGGAGGGCTGCAGACACAGGCCATCTACGACACCTTCGGGCGCCTCACAGCGATGATATCCCCGGATGGTACCTACGTTGAGTCAGTTCTTGATTGGTGTGCTCACAACGACCCATATGCTTGCACGCAAGGTGGCGTTGCGGTGGCAACCACGACCCGACACTCCGGCCCGTACCCCGTTGGGCTGGGAGAAGCGGAACACACCGCTGTTGTCGATGTCCTCGGACGCCGCGTCGGGCACTACTCGAACCAGGCAGGAGCGATTCATCACTATCCTGGCGTGTCCTACCGTTATGATGACCGTGGAAATGTCGTGGCGCGATCTAGCCCGACTCGTAGCAACTTGGCACCCACGTACTGGACCACCTACGAGTACGACTTTCTCGGTCGTGTCGAGGAAGTACGTAGCCCCGTTGCTGAGGACGGGCGGGTCGCTACCACTGCTGTCGAGTACCTGCTCAATGAAGCGGTGATAACTAACCCGATTGGCGCCAAAAGAAAGGTCTCGCAGGATGCTCTAGGTCGCACGGTTGCAACCATCGATCCTGATCCAATTACCGGGGCTGCTACGACAAGTCCCACGCACTATCGGTATACACCATTTGATGAGCTCGAACGGGTTATCGGCCCCGCCGGTCACTCGACTGTGCGTACATTTGATGGCCTCGGCCGCATCACTAGTATCGATGACCCCAACTCAGGCCTATGGGTCTTTGACTACAACGTTTTCGACGAAGTCACTAGCCACACCACACCTAACAACGACACGACTACGTACCTCTACGATGGCGCAGGCCGCCTTGGCTTCCGACAAGGCCCTGACAACTGGACAGCCTGGGCTTACGTTGCCGCTGGGACGGCAAAAGGTAAGTTGCTGCAGATTCTGTACGAAACACGTACGGGGGGGGCGGTAGAGACCGAGACGTTTTCTTACGATCAGCTAGGAAGGCAACACAAGCACGCAAGCAACCTTCAGCAAGGGGCGAGCTTTACCTACAGCTACGATGAGTTGTCGCGCCTCAAGACCGTGACTTATCCACATCTCGCGGGGCCGACACCCTACGAAGTTACCTACGGATACGACTCCCGAGGGCGGGTAAGCACGGTTGACGATTCTGACGGTGATCGTGTGTTTCAAGCAGCGTCGTCATACCCCTACAGCCTAACCGGAGCTCTGAACAACTTCACCTTAGGTAATGGCATCGCCGTAAGCCACGGTTACGACGCGGCATCCGGTATACAGCGGGTATCCAGATCTACTGCTGCGGATGGCACGCTACTCCACCGTGATAAGGCTGTTTCGTGGGATAACAACCTCAACATCCTGGAGCGCAAAGACTCTCAGGATAATGACACCACCAACGTCCGCGATACGGCGACATATGACTTTATGGGACGAGTGTCATCTGTGAGCACCAAGCTAAACGGAGTGTCGCAAGGAACGGAATACTTCGACTACGATGCGCGCGGGAACATCACCTACAAGTCGTACGTTGGGAACTACCTATTCGAAGGCTCTCAGCCGGATCAGGTCACAACGATCTCTGGTGGCATCAGAGACATCACTTACGCATACACGGCGAATGGGAACGTCTGGCAGAAGACCGAAAGCACAATATTCGACCCCGTCACCCGAACCACGAACTTTGAGTGGACGAGCTTCGATCGGCCGAGTGAGATCGAGCGTGACGGGGATCGCGTTACGTATTCGTATAACTCGAGCCGAGAGCCGTTGGAGGTAATTTCAGAGACAGCGGAGGGGGAAACTCATTCGTTTTGGTATCACCCGAACGGACTCGCGGTGGGGCAAAGTCTTCCACTCCCTGACGCCGCCTACTACATAAAGGTGGAAGGGCAGGTGATTGGAGCCAAGCAAACCCTGTCGAACATCAAGAGCTACTACCATCGAGACACTTTGGGGAGCGTAGTCACGTACACGACTAGCGCGTCCGAGGGCGTATTCCGAGAAGTTCGGTACGACGCTTTCGGGAAGCGGCGCAATCTGGATGGCTTCCCAGATCATGATGACACGTGGCTCTACGATGCTGACGACTATCACCCTGGATATACCGGGCACCAACAGCGGGATCTAGTGGGGCTCACGCACATGAAAGCCCGCATGTATGACCCGATCACCGCTCGTTTCATGAGCGTGGATCCGGCGGTGCGAGACGTGTTTGATAGTCGCTCACGGAACGGCTACTCCTACGTGGAGAATAGCCCGCTAACCTATACCGATCCTACGGGAACGCTAACCAACCGAGATGACTACGACGATGTGTTTCGATTTCCATTCGTCTTTACGACCGGCTTCAGTTTTCGTTCTCTACCGTTTCGATCCATCGGTTTCGTTCAGGGCCCCGAGGTTCCTCAAGTCAGGCCTGCAAGTGCAACAGCGGCGTATCTTGCGAACCTTGACACCACGGAATTGGGGGGGATTCGTGGGTTCTCGGCAGGCAGCCAACAAGCGGCGGGTGCACGAGCTGCAGATCTTGCTGACCTTCGAGCACGAATTGATGACTTTACGCAAGACACACCTGCCGGCTTCTTCGCGTTTTTCGCGGGGAGAGTCCTGCAAGAGTTCTTCATCGTGCCGGCGGAAGAGGCGGCACAAGCTTACCGCGATGGAGAGATCGGCGAGGTGGCTTGGGCCGTAGGAGGCGGCTTCATCAAACCAATCCGACTACTCGACAAGATTGAGGACCGCATTCCTGGCAAGGGGGCGCCTGATGTGCCCGATGATACGGTCTCGGTGTTCCATGGAAGCATTAATGACGCCACCAAGATCAGGAATCAGGGCCTTGATCCCGCGCGCAAGCCGACTTTCGTGACCAGGGATCGCCGAGCTGCGGAGAGCGCCGTGGGGCCAAACCGTGTTGAGCAGGTGACAGACTCGGGGATCATTGAGTCCCGAATTCCACGGTCGGACTTCGTTCGTGTTCTTGAGCCTACAGAGCGAGCATTCCCGGGTTTCTTCCCAGACAGATTCGACAGCACTGAAATTGTATTGCGAACCGATGAAGCGATCGAGATCTTCAACAAGGGGATTATCAAGTGAAGTATCGAGAGTTTCTTGCCCAAATGGAGGCCCGCTTAAACGGGCTTTTGGAGATGAAGGAGGAGCAGCGCATTTCGCTTGACGAGCTCGCGTTTGCCTTAGATGACAGTGTTGAGTACTTCGTCGACACTTGTGTCATTCCAGGAGAGAGCGTATTCACCACAAGTGCGGCAGCAGACTGGGTGCTCGCGGCGCTATCGAAAGGCCCAAGCTGGGTCCATTGCAACCTATTCGTAAACGCTGACCGGGGACCCATCGTGTCGTTGCGATTCAGTGAAACTGAGGGTATCGAAAGCCCTGCGATAAACGTGAGTCTTGAAGGCAAGCAAGTGCGGACTCGGGGGTGACAGTGCAAGCGTTTCAGTAGGTGGGTTACTCCGGAGGCTTCGAAGCGAGTCCTCCGCAAGCGTGGTTTGCTCGAGCAGTCGCCAGGGCGCGAACGCAAGGGCCGGAGCAACTTCGTCGCGGTCAGCTCACCGTACGGCCCGAAGCAGCTAGGCTACGATGGGAAGTACGCCGAAGATAAAGTGCTTACGTTTCTCGCTGCTGGCACCGAAGCGCTGAAGCGCTAGCGCTCCCGCACCGTGGTGCCCGCGGTTAGGTTCCTGCATAACAGTGTCCGCCAGGTACTCGGTACTCAGTCGGGGTCGCCAGCGAACAACGCGACACAGCGCCGCTGGTGCGTCGGTGCGGCCGGTCATTGCTTAGGCGGATTGCTACGAGGAGTCGACCAGTCGACCCGCGTCCCGGCGCCTGCGCGCCTTCGAAGTCAACAATGAGTTTTCGAGGTCGAGCGCCCCGCAGGCGCCGAGCTGGCGGCGGGCTTGCGCGTGGCGCCTTCCGTACGTCGATGTGACCTCTGTCGCCGCGAGGGTCGGCCGGCGCAGCTTGGCTCACCGCTACCTGCGCTTTCGGAACACGTCTAGAGGACTGCGCGAGAACTCGTAGGCCAGCGACAAGGTGAAGGTGCGAGGCGCCGCCGTGTCGACGCGTATCGCGGTCACCTCGTCCGCCGGTGCGAACGATTGGGCAAGCAGATAGTTTTCGTCCGTCAGGTTACGGACATTGAACTGCAGTTTCCATGATCCCCACGTGTAGTACGCCGCCGCATCGATCTGCGTCCAGTCCTCGAAGGTGCCCCTGTTCTCGAAGGACTGAAACGCCTCGCTCTGGTAGAACAGACCGCCGCCGAGGCCCACGACGCCAGGACCGACGGGGACTTCATAGAAGGTGAACAGATTGATGTTGTGCTCACCTATCCCGGGCAGGCGGTTGCCGGCCTCGAACTCGGCGAACTCCCCCTGGCCGTCCTCGCTGAGCGTGTTGTCGATGTAGCTGTAGCCTGCGGTGATGCGCCACTGGTCGTTGAGGTTGCCCACGAGCTCAAGCTCGAAGCCTCGGCTGCGCACACCGCCGATGTTGTCCCAGAAGTCGAGGCCCGTCGTCTCGTCCTCCACCAGGAACGGCACGTCCTGCAGATCGACTTGGAACAGGGTGGCGGTGACGAGGAAGCGCCCGTCCGAGGGAATGTACTTGGCGCCGATCTCCCAGGCGTTGGAGACTTCCGGATCGACGGGCATGCCGTCTCGCCCCAGGAGGTTGGCGGCCGATGTGTAGCCCTCCGAGTAGCTGAGGTAGGTGGAAGCGCTATCGCCGATGTTGCGCACGAGGCCGCCGCGTACGCTCAGGTTCTCATCGTCGATGTCGTTGCTGATGTTCTCGAAGGCGCTGTACCTCGCGCCCAGCAGCAACTTCCAGCGGTCGTTCAGCTCGACCAGATCCACCAGGTTGACGCCGCGCTCCCGGGTCAGGCCTAGATCTTGGACGACGGCGTCGTCCTCGTTAAAGCTGAAGCTCACGTTCGGGGTCGCCTGAATGGCGCCGGGGGGGCGGGCCGCGTCGAGGGGATCGTTGAAGTACTCGCCGGTCCCCACATCGAAGATGACGTTGCGATCGGCGATGAAGGAGATCCGATCCGAGGCGAACTCCTCTTGCGTGAGGGACAGCAAGACGTTGTGGCGCGTGCCGCCCAGCGCGAAGTCAAAGGTGTTCTTGAGCCAGAACTGCTCGGCGGTGCCGGTTCCCAGGGACTGGCGGGGTTGCACGGTCACCCAGCCCTCGCGCGCTGAGCCGGGCGGACCGACCACGAAGAACGCGCCGTCGAAGCCTAGCTGCGGTGAGGAATCGAAGGTCAACTTCTCGGTCTTGGTGTTGTTGTACTGCAGGTCGAGGGTCCAGCTGTCGAGAATGTCGAAGCCAGCCAGTGCGTAGATGCGTTCCGACTCCGCCTCCGAGTTGCGGTTGAAGTTCGGGATGCCGAAGAACTGCGCGGGGGAGAGGCGCGAGCTGTAGGAGAAGCCATCGACGCTGTTGCCATCGAGCACCTGACCGCGATCCTGAGTGAACTTATCTTCGATGAACTCGTAGCCGACGAGCAGCTCGACGCGGTCGTTGCGCCAAGATAGGGAGGGGTTGACCAGCAGGCGCTTGCGAAACACCTCGTCGCGAAAGCTATCCGAATCCTCGTATGCGCCCACCAGGCGATAGGCGAACGACTCTCTGCCGGCGAGGGCGCCGGTGGTGTCGAACTCCAGGCGCTTGAAGTCGTTGCTGCCCCCTAGGATCTCGAGCTCCGTGTGGTACTCGGCCTGCGGCTTCTTGACGATGTAGTTGATGATGCCCCCGGGCTCGCCCTGGCCGTAAAGGAGGGCCGAGGGGCCCTTGAGCACGTCGATCCGCTCCAGGTTGGCCGTTTCCGTCGAGGGGATGTTGGAGGCGTTGAAAGCGTTGTTGATGCGTGCGCCGTCCTTGTAAATGGACTGCGAGGCATCGAAGCCGCGGATGGCGAAGCGCTCCTCGCCGCCGTTGCCCGTCTTGAACTTCGTCACGCCGGCCACGTTGCGCAGGGCGTCGTCGACGTCGTTGACCTGTTGGTCCTGGAGGATGTCCTGCGTCACCACGCTGATCGCCGCCGGCGTCTCCTTCAGGGAGAAGGCCAGGCCGATGGCGCTATTGGCGGCGTCGCTGCGATAGTCCCGTCGGAAGCCCGTGACCACGAGCTCTTCGGTGACCTCGTCGTTCGCTCGTGTTTCTTCGCTACGCTCGTCAGCCGCGGTGACCTCGCCATCAGGGTCGATGTCGCTTGGCGATGTCGAGCGTGCGGATTCCTGAGCGATGGCCACGGGCGAGGTGAGCACCACCGCGACGGGCAGCACGCCCATCGTGAGAAGCGTGAGGCAGGCGCTCCTGAGGAGAAGCTTGAGCGGATCCGTTGCCTGGTGCATCACGCCGACGCCTGGTCCCCTCATCAGCAATCCGGCAGGTCAGCGCCTGCCCGGAAGAAGCCGGAATGGATCAGTGCGGACTGCACCAGCCCTACACCGGCCACCGCGTAGCCGAGGAACGATCCGTGGAAGAGCACCCGGCAGCCCTCGACGGTCACCAGGCCATCCAGGAACCGGGGGTCGGTAGGCGCGCCGTCGAAGGAGTCGCGGGAGAAGCGGTTATAGGGGTTGAGTTGTAGGGGGAAACCATCTGGGGCGGCCGGGCTATTGAAGGTGTTGGCGGTGCCTACGAACGCGTACCTCGGCGCTTCGAGAGTGAGCTGACCGCCGGTGCCGGTCTGCGTGCCGATGTCGCTGTCGCCGCCGCCGTCCGCACGCACCCACAGCTGAGGATCGAACGCGTCGACCGGATTACCGGGGTTGATCGATTCGTCGTACGGGAAGCGAGCTTCCACGGTGACGAGCATGCCGTTGTCATCCACATCGATAAAGATCGACGTCGGGTTATCCGGATCGACCACGTAGTCCAAGGTCAGGGATTCGAAGCTCACCGAAAGCACCTCCTCGCCGGCCGACTCGACCTGTACCTCTAGGGTGCCGCTGAGGGGGAAAGTTCCCGTCCCGAAAGTCGAGATGACGTCGGCGCCAAACACCGCGGCTAACATCAAGTCTACGCTGCTTTCGGCCGCCTCGATTTCCAGCGTGAGGTCATCGATTCGGGTAGGCGGTAGTTCGACGGTAATCGAGAAGGACCCCAAGGCGTCGGTCAGGTCGCCGTCGCTGGCCGTGATGACGATGCCCGTGTACTCGCCTTCGTCCGCCGAGCTCGGCGTGCCGGACAGTGCGCCTGTATCGGTATCGAAGCTCGCCCAGGCGGGCTGTGCCTCGATGGTGAAGGTCAGCGGGTCCCCGTCGGGGTCCGTCGCGACCGGTTCGAACAGGTAGGCCTCACCGGCGACGACATCGGCAGGCGGCGTGCCGCTGATCTCGGGCGGTCGATTCGGCGGCGGCTCGACGGTGATCGAGAAGGGGGCGAGTGCGTCAGTCAGGTCGCCGTCGCTGACGGTGATGACAATGTCAGGGTAGGCGCCCTCGTCCGCCTCGTCGGGGGTGCCCGAGAGGGCGCCCGTGTTCGGGTCGAAGCTTGCCCAAGCGGGGCGATTCTCGATGCTGAAGGTCAGCTCATCGCCATCGGGATCAGAGGCCGCGGGCTCGAACAGGTAGACGTCGCCCGCCACCACCTGCAAGTCCGGATCACCGCTTATCTCGGGCGCCTGGTTCGGCGGCGGCTCGACGGTGATGGTGAACGGACCGAGCGAGTCGGTCAGGTCGCCGTCGCTCACGGTAATGACGATCGCGGGATAGGGGCCCGTGTCCGCCTCGCTCGGGGTCCCAGAGAGCTCCCCGGAGTCGGTATCGAAGGTCGCCCAGGACGGCGGGTTGGTGATGCTGAAACTCAGCTCGTCGTCGTCAGGGTCAGTTGCCTCTGGCTGGAACCGGTACTGCTCACCGGCGATGACCTGCAACGGCGGATCCCCGGTGATCTGCGGCGGATCGTTCGGGGGAGGTTCGACGGTAATGGAAAATGCGCCCAGCGCATCGACCAAGTCGCCGTCGCTGACGATGATGTCGATGCCGGTGAACTCGCCCTCGTCCGCGTCGCTCGGCGTGCCCGACAGCATGCCGGTTTCCGTGTCGAAAGCCGCCCAGGATGGCGGGTTGACGATGCTAAAGGTCAGGTCGTCCCCGTTTGGGTCCAAGGCGTCGGGCGCGAACCGGTACAGCTCGCCGACCACGACTCGCAAGGGCGGCGTCCCCATGATTTGCGGCGGGTCGTTTGGCGGCGGCTCCACGGTGATGGAGAAGGCACCCAACGAATCGGTCAGTTCTCCATCGCTGACGATGATGTCAATGCCGGAGTAGATCCCCTCATCCGCTTCAGTCGGCATGCCCGACAGCGTCCCGGCATCGACATCGAAGGATGCCCAGAGGGGACGGTTGACGACACTGAAGGTGAGGTTATCGCCGTCGGGATCCGAGGCCATCGGTTCGAACCGGTAGGGCTCGTTGGCGACCACTCGCGTCTGCGGACTGCCGCTGATCTGCGGGGGTTCGTTGGGCTGTTGCGCGACGGTAATGGAGAAGGCGGAAAGCGATGCGCTCAGCTCGCCGTCACTGACGCTGATAACGATGCCGCTGTCCACACCCTGGTCGGCCTCGCTGGGCGTGCCGGAGAGATTGCCCGTGACCGTGTCGAACACGGCCCAGTCGGGCCGGTTGACGATGCTGAAAGTCAGCTCGTCGCCATCAGGGTCGGTCGCCGTCGGTTCGAACAGATAGCGCTCACCGGCGATGACCTGAAGGGGCGGGTGTCCGGCGATCTCTGGCGGCTCGTTCGGCGGCGGCTCCTCCTCATCCTCTTCCGTTGGCTCGACGGTGATCGAGAACGGTCCCAAGGTGTCGGTGAGCTCGCCGTCGCTGACGATGATGACGATGCCGGCGTCCACGCCCTGGTCCGTCTCGCTCGGCGTGCCTGAGAGCACGCCAGTGGCGGTGTCGAAGGTGGCCCACGACGGCGGGCTGGCGATCGTGAAGGTCAGCTCGTCGCCATCGGGGTCGGACGCCGTCGGCTCGAATCGATAGGGCTCTGCGACGACCACCTGGGAAGGCGGCGTTCCGCTGATCTGCGGAGGCTCGTTCGGCGGCGCCTCGACGGTAATGGTGAACGGACCTAGGGAGTCAGCAAGCTCCCCGTCACTGACCGTGATTACGATGGCGGGAAAGGGGCCCTGGTCGGCTTCGCTCGGTGCGCCAGCGAGCACACCGGTGACCGCATCGAAATCCGCCCAGTTGGGCCGGTTGGTGATGCTGAAGGTTAGCTCGTCGCCATCGGGGTCGGACGCTGACGGTTCGAACACGTATGACTCGCCTGCAATGACCTGGGAGTCTGGAGTTCCAGCGATACTTGGCGGTGCGTTCGGTGGCGCCTCGACGGTGATGGAGAAGGGCCCGAGGGAGGCAGTCGCCTCGCCGTCGCTAACGGTGATCAATATGCCGGGAAAAGCGCCCTGGTCCGCCTCGCTCGGCGTGCCAGCGAGCGCACCGGAAGCGGTGTCGAAACTTGCCCATGCAGGCCGGTTGGTCACGCTGAAATTGAGGTCGTCGCCGTCCGGATCGATCGCTTCAGGTTCGAACCGATACAGCTCACCGGCGACCACCCGCGCCGGTGGATCCCCCGAAATCTCCGGTGGGTCGTTCGGTAGTGCCTCGACGGTGACAGAGAACGGTCCCAGTGAGTCGGTAAACTCGCCGTCGCTAACGATGATGAGGATGTTGGAAAAAACGCCCTGATCCGCTGCGCTTGGGGCCCCCGATAGCGTACCCGTGGCGCTGTCGAAGGCCGCCCAGGGTGGCGGGTTGACGATGCTGAAGGTCAGCAGATCGCCGTTGGGATCGGACGCGGTAGGCGTGAACGCGTAGAGATCTCCCGAGAAGACCTCCGCGCGAGGTGTCCCATCGATCATCGGCGGCTCGTTCGGCGGTGGTTCCGGAGGCGGGGGCTCTTCGACGGGACGTGGCTCGACCGTGATGGAGAACGGCCCGAGTGTATCGCTGAGCTGGCCGTCGCTCGCGGTGATAACAATGCCCGGGTACTCCCCTTGGTCTGCGTCGCTCGGCGTGCCCGACAGGATACCGTTGTTCGTGTTGAAAGCTGCCCATGGGGGAAGGGCGTCGATGCTGAAGCTGAGCCGGTCACCGTCAGGATCGGTCGCCAGCGGTTCGAACAGGTAGAGGTCGCCGGCGATCACCTGCATGGGCGGACTATTGGCGATCATCGGTGGTCCGTTCGTTGGCGGCGGCGGCTCTTGCTCGGGCGCCACCTCGACGGTAATCGAGAACGGCCCCAAGGACTCGGCGAGTTCCCCGTCGCTGACGGCGATGACGATACCTAGGTACTCGCCCGCATCCGCGTCGCTCGGCGTGCCGGATAGGGTGCCGGAGAAGGTGTCGAAGCTCGCCCAGATCGGCAGGCCATCGACGGTGAAGCTGAGGGCGTCGCCATCGGGGTCGGACGCGACGGGCTCGAATAGATAGGGATCTCCGGCGATGACCTCGGCAGTGGGATTGCCAGCGATCTCCGGTGCTGCGTTCGCCGGTGGCTCATCCACCACGGTCTCCCGCGCGGGCACCAGGCCCTGCAGTCCGCCCACGCCGTCGCTGCAGGCGGAGAGCCCGGCGGCGATCCCGAGGACGAAGGCGAGTCTGAGTACGAGGCACCTGAAGGTGTTCAATGCCCTACCTTGAACGGTCCCGACGGGAGATGTCCGTTCTATGTTTCGTGTCACCACGGAGAGCGCGCTGAGCAGCGCTGAGTGACCGCTTGTCATAAGTGGTGCGTCCAACCGCGGGACGCATGTGGCACATGTTCTCTTGAAGCGCGCGAGCCGGGCGCCGATTCGAGATGTATCTGCCCGGCATCCAGGCGGCGTGAATAGTAGTGAAAGTTATTCGCGTTGGCTATCTCAGGCGGGTGCGTTGCGGGTGACCGGTTTGGCTTCAACGACTTGTCGGCAGCCGATCGCCGGCGGTCGTCGACTGGGAGCAGTCTAGGCGGAGCGGGTCGGCAACTTTCGTGGGCCTCAGCGCGAAACTCTGAACGAGATTCGTTTACGCTTAGGCGCATAACGTCGGATCGCGGCCAGCACGGAGCCCCGCGGGCCGCTGATAACAAGCAACGGCACCACAGGGAAGAAACGCAGTGTCAGTCCCGAACGGGGATCCGATTCGTCATGCCTCGCGCGCGCCGTACGATGCCAGCCGATGGCTCTGGCGTCCCCGTCCCCGCCAAGACGCGCGATTCCGCCTGATCTGCTTCCCGTTCGCTGGCGGCGGCCCTCGCGTGTTCCAGGGGTGGGACCGATTCCTGGCGCCGGACGTCGAATTCATGGGAGTGCGCCTGCCTGCGCGCGACAGCCGCTTTGGCGAGGTTGCGATCGAGGATTGGGACGAGCTGGTCGAGCGCGTCGCATCCGCCCTCGCGCCGTCCCTCGATCGACCGTTCGCCCTCTACGGCCACAGCTTTGGCGCGCGCCTGGCGTTCCAGCTCGCTGAGCACGTTCAAGGAATGCCCAACAGCCAGCTACAGCTCTTGGCGTTATCCGGATGCTCACCGCGCCACCGCGGATTCTTCCAGCCGGGCTTGGGCGAGATGCCGAAGCCAGCCTTCTTCAGCCGGCTCGGCGAACTCGGCGGCATGCCGCCGGAGGCGCTCGAAGAGCCGGCCTTCCTGGCCTTGATCGAACCCGCCTTACGGGCCGACATCCGCCTATCCGAGGCCTGGCACGACCTGGCGGCGGACCGAGTCGACGTGCCAATCGTCGCCTTCGCCGGCACCCGGGACACGCTGGCACCCCCGCCCCAGATGCGGGAGTGGGCGGATGCTACGCGGCGAAATTTTGTCTTCCACGAGTTGCCCGGTGACCACTTCTTCGTGCGAGACCACGCGAGTGCTGTCCTCGCCGCGATCGACCATGACCTGCATCGCCAGCAGGCCGCACCTGCGCCGCCCTCGGTGGCACCGATTTCTAATTGACAACGATACTCATTCTCAGTTAGATCCACCGCATGACTGACACGACGCAACAAACGGCACGCCACACGCTGTCGGCCGCCCGCCTGGCGCTCGCCTGCCGGGAACGCGTGCCCTCGGCGGTCCCGTGGGTGCGCTGCGAGCCCGTCGCCATCGTCGGCATCGGCTGCCGCTTTCCCGGCGCCGACGGGCCCGAGGCGTTTCTCGCCTTGCTTCGTGAGGGGCGAGAGGCGATCGGCGAGTTGCCGCCGTCGCGCTGGTCGAAGGCGCAGCACTTCGATGCCGATCCCGAGGCGCCCGGCAAGACCTACGTCACCCGCGGGGGTTACCTCGACGACGTGACCGGCTTCGACGCGGCCCAGTTCGGTATCTCCCGCGCCGAGGCGCAGACTATGGACCCCCAGCAGCGACTCCTGCTCGAGGTGTCCCTGCACGCCCTGGAACACGCCGCCATCGCCCCCGAATCGCTGTACGAGGAGGCGGTGGGTGTGTTCGTGGGGGTGAGTAGCGCCGACTACGCGGCGCTGCTGCGCGATCGCACCGCCCTGAGCGACATCAACGGCTACGTGTCGACCGGCAATGCCTTCAGCGTGGCCGCCGGGCGCATCTCCTACGCCCTGGGCCTGAAGGGCCCGAGCCTGGCGGTCGACACGGCCTGTTCGTCTTCGCTGGTGGCCGTGCACCTCGCGATGCAGAGCCTGCAGCTGCGCGAGTGCCGGATGGCGCTGGCCGGCGGCGTGAACCTGCTGTTGAGGCCTGAGTCCACCATCGACTTTGCGAAAGCGCGCATGCTCGCGCCCGACGGGCGCGTGAAAGCCTACGATGCCGCGGCAGACGGCTTCGTGCGCGGCGAGGGCTGCGGCGTGGTAGCACTCAAGCGCCTATCAGATGCGATCGCCGACGGTGACGACGTGTGGGCCGTGCTGCGCGGCTCCGCCGTCAACCAGGACGGGCCGTCGAGTGGACTGACGGCGCCGAACGGCACGGCCCAGCGCGCCGTGTTGCGCGCCGCCTTGGAAGCAGCGGGCGTGGAAGCGCGACAGCTCGCCTACGTGGAAGGTCACGGTACCGGCACGGCCTTGGGCGACCCGATCGAGCTCGGCGCCCTGGCCGAGGTGTACGGCAGGGCTCAAGGGGCGGGCCAACGCCTACGCTTGGGCACGGTCAAAGCCAACGTCGGCCACCTGGAGAGTGCCGCCGGCGTCGCGGGCCTGATACGGGCCGTGCTCACTTTGCGACACCGCGAGGTGTTCACCCAGCTCAACTTCAACTCACCGAGCAAGCACATTGACTGGGACGATTCCGGCCTAGAGGTGGCGCGTGAGCCGGCGCCGCTGCAAGCGCGGGACGGCCGCTGGCTCGCGGCCGTGAGTTCCTTCGGCTTCAGCGGCACCAACGCCCACGTCGTGCTCGAGGCGGCGCCCGACCTGCAGCCGGTCGAGACGCGCGGGGAGGGCCCTGCGCTCGTGGTGCTCGGCGGCCGTGACAAGGGCCGCGTCGATGCGCTGGCGTCGAGATGGGCGGATGCCTTCGAAGGCGCGAGGCCCGATCAACTCGCCACGCTGGCACGCACGGCCTGGACGGGTCGCGACCGCGGCGTAGAGCGGATCGCTGCGACGGCCCACGATGGTGCCGAACTGGCCGCAGCGCTGCGTGCCGCCGTCGCGGGGACGCGCACCAGCGGCGCCTGGCGCGGCCGCGTGCGCACGGGCACCGGCGCGGGCAAGCTGGCTTTCTTGTACCCCGGTCAAGGCACGGCTTGGGCGGGCATGGGCCTTCACCTGCGCGAACACGAACCGGCGTTTCGAGACGCCCTGGCGCGATGCGAGGCGGTGTTGGGCCGCCGTGCGGTGCTCGATCCGAGCGCCATCGGCGAAGACACGCCGATCGACACGGGCGCCCTGCAACCAGCGCTGTTCGCGTTCCAAGTGGCGATGACCGAATTGTTCCGCTCGCGCGGGGTGGTGCCGGACTTCGTCCTCGGCCACAGCGTGGGGGAGCTGACGGCCGCCTGGGCCGCGGATGTACTAGACCTGGAGGATGCAGCGCGCCTGGTCCTCGTGCGGGCCGATCAGCTGTCGGCGTTGCCGGCGGGCGGCAAGATGGTAGCGGTCGTGCAGGACCCGCGCGCGGTGGAAGCGGCGGTGCGCCAGGTGGGCGGCACGGTGGCCGTGGCCGTGTACAACGGGCCCCGCCAGGTGGTGATCTCCGGCGCCGACGATGACGTGGACCGCGTGCTCGCCGTGCTCGGGTGCGAGGATACGCGCACGCTCGCCGTCTCCCACGCCTTCCACAGCCCCCTCATGGCGCCTGCCGCCGACGCGCTGCGGGAGGCCGTGGCCTCGATCAAGTTCCGTCCACCGCGCACGCCGCTCGTGTCCAGTCGCACGGGACAGTTGGCCGGATCGGAAGTGGGGCAACCCGAACACTGGGTGCGCCAGCTGCTGGAGCCGGTGCGCTTCACCGACGCGGTGGACGCGCTTTGGATGGCGGGCACCCAGGAGTTTGTGGAGATCGGGCCCGGCTCCGCCCTGACGGGGCTGGTCGGCGAGATCTTGAGCGACGATGCCCAGGTGCTCGCTGTGTCCGCGGCGTCCAAGCGCCGCGGCGAGGCCGTGAGCGTGCTGGATGCGGTGGCTGCGCTCAGCGTACGCCGCGCCGACCGCGACCTGTCACCCTGGTTAGGCGAGGGCCCCCGTAGCGCGGACGCCCCGCGGACGCCCCTGCAGCGAACGCGGTTCTGGCCGGAGCCCGTACCGGCCGCTCAGGCAGCGCCTGCGACGACCGGCCCTGACCGCGAGTCGTCGCGGCCCCCCGTGACCGAGTGGGGGTGGACGCCGTCGTTCCGCCGCTTGCCCCCCGCACCCTGGATGACGCCATCGAGTGATCTGCTCCTCGTGCTCGAGGGCGAACGGACAGAGTCCGTGCTCGAGCTTCTGGACCTAGCGAAACAGCCAGCCAAGCGTTGCACGTTCGCGTCGCTCGAAGCGTTGCTGGCAGCGGAAGAGGGCACGGGCACGACGCACCTGGTGGTCGCGCCTCCCGCCGACGATGACCGGCAGTGGGCGGCGCAGGTGGCGCAAGTCCTCGCCGGGTCGCCGCGGGCCGTGACGCTCACGCTGCTGACGGCGGGCGCCTACGAGGTGACTGGCCTCGAGCGCCTGGACCCGACCGCCGCCGCGGCGGCGGCTGCCGCGGCCGTGCTGGGCCAAGAGTTCGACATACCGATCAGGATTGTTGACCTCGATGCGGGCGTCGTGCCGCAGGCGCAGCCGCTGGCGTACGCGCTGCGGCCCATCGCGGCCGAGGATGCGGGGAGCGAGGCACCACGGGCGGTGGCCTTCCGCGGACCCCACCGGTGGGCCTTGACGCACGTGCCAGCGCCCCTCGATGGGCGCTGGCTGCAGGCTGACGGCGCCTCGGGTGCGCCGCCCGTTGCGGCCGCCCCCGCGAGGGCGGTGGCTGTGGTCGGGGCCTTGACCACCGGCCTAGGCGAGCGGATCGCCCGCTTCCTGGTGGTTTGCGGTGTGCAACGCGTGGTCCTGATCGGCCCTTCGAGTGAGGCTTCCGGATCCGCCAACGAAGCCGACGCGCGAGCGGTCAACGATGGCCAAGCGCAGGCGGTCGAACGGCTTCGCCAACTCGCCGGTGACCCTGACCGCATCGTTAGCTTGAGCGCCGATGTTGGCGACCGCACTCAGCTGCGCCAAGCAATCGACGCGGCCGAGCATGCTCACGGTCGGCTGCAGGCGGTGATCCACGCCGGCGCCACCGGTCGCCCGGAGATCGCTCGGCTGCTGATGCAGGCACCCCAGGTCGCGACCCATCGGGTGCTGCGCGAACGGATCGACGGCATGCCGGCGCTGGCCCACGCCCTGGAGGGGCGTTCACCCGCGTACGTGCTGGTCATCACGTCCCTGTCCGCCCACGTCGGTGGCGTGGGCTTTGCAGACTATGCGGCCGCCAACGCCTATGCCGAGAGTTACGTGCGCCAGCATGCGGCTAACACCGGTGCTCCCTGGTTCAGCGTCGGCTTCGAGGCCTTGGCGGACGAGCTGGGCGACGAGGTAGCGCGCCTTGAGGAGGGCGAGCTGCTGCGCCAGTCCGCGCTGACGGAGGAGGAGTTGCAGGCTGCCTTCAGCCGCCTGATTCCCGTGGATGGCGCGGACACGGTGGTGCCGCAGGGCGAACGATCGATGCTCGTGATGCCGACCCCAGCGCCGGAGCGCATCGCCCGTGCGTTTGCTCCGGCGCCACGGCCCAGTGGCACGATCACGGCCGACGCGTTAGAGCGCCCGATACGGGCGGCGCGCGACGACGTCGAGCGCGCGATCATCGCTATCTGGGAGGAGTTCTTGCCCGGCGGGGCGATCGGCGTCGACGACGACTTCTTCGCCCTCGGTGGCACCTCGCTGGCCGCCGTGCGGATCATGACGCAGATCAAGACGGAGTTTGCCGTCGACCTGCCGCTAGAGGCGTTGCTCGGCAGCGAGCCCACGGTGGCGACGGTGGCGGAGGGGGTTCGCCAGCAGCTGGCCACGCGCGACGCGGCCGCATCGGATGGCACAAGGCACGCCACCCACGGTGACTCCGTGGAGTCGCTCGCGTCGGCGGACGTCGCCGCGGATCCCGAGCTCGAGGCGCTTCTTTCCGCCGTCGAGCAACTGAGCGACGACGAGGCGCAAGCCGCCATCGTCACCAAAGACATAAATTAACCGCAACGAGACGGCCCTGAAATGGACTTCGGACTGTTTTACTTCGACGGCGACGGCGCCGTGCGCCGGCCCAACCAGTACCGCTTGTTGCTCGATTCCGCGCGTTATGCGGACGAGCACGGCTACACGGCGGTCTGGACGCCCGAGCGTCACTTCCATGCCTTTGGCGGTCTCTATCCCAACCCCGTCGTCACCAGCGCAGCCCTCGCCTCGGTAACCCAGCGGGTGCAGATCCGTGCCGGGAGCGTGGTGGCGCCGCTTCACCATCCCGTACGTCTGGCGGAGGACTGGGCCGTCGTCGACAACCTCTCCGGTGGTCGGGTCGCCATGGCCTTCGCGCCGGGATGGACGGTGACCGAGTTCCTGCTCTCACCCGAGGGCCATGCGGCGCGCTACGACGCGCTGTGGAATCGGGTGGACGTGGTACGCCGCCTGTGGGCCGGCGAGACCGTGGAGTTGCCCGGCGACGGCGGTGAGCCGGTCAGCATCAGCACCTTGCCGCGCCCCTTGCAGCGCGAGCTGCCGCTCTGGATCACCGCGTCTTCCGAGCCCGGTTTCCTGCGCGCCGCCTCGATCGGCGCCCCCGTGCTGACCTCGCTCCTGAACACCACCGTGGAGGCGGTGGCCGCGAACGTGGCTCGCTATCGCGAGGCGCTCGCCGAACACGGCTTCGATCCCGCCAGCCGCCGCGTGGCGATGATGGTGCACACCTTCGTGGGGCCGGACCTCGCCACCGTTCGCGAGCAGATCGAGGCGCCGTTCCACGAGTACCTGAAGTCGCACTACCACCTGCTCGACGGGCTCGCGCAGAGCCTCGGGCTTGGCGTGGGCATGGACGACCTCACCAGCGCCGACCTGGAGACGCTCCTGCGCTTCGGCTTCGAGGGTTTCCTCGACGGCCGCTCCCTGATCGGCGGCGTGAGCGACCTGCGTCAGCACATCGAGGCGTTCGCGCGTGCGGGCATCGACGAGCTGGCCTGCCTGATCGACTTCCACCCGGGCTACGACGAGGTCATGGGAAGTCTCGAGCACTTGAGCGCGCTGAAGGACGAGTGCTTCGGCCTCACCGCTCGCGTGTCGGCCTGACGCCGAGGCGCCCGCCCATGTCCCTGGCCGACAGACTCGCCGCCCTATCGCCGCAGCAGCGCGAACTGCTGCGCCGACGCCTCGCCGAACGGGGCCGTGAGGTAGACCTCGACGGTGATCGCCCCGAAGCGGCCGAAGACACTGGCGAGACGGAGATCCCGTGCCGCGCCGCGAACGCGGTGCTGCCCCTGTCGCACGCCCAGGAACGCCTGTGGTTCCTGAACCACCTCGAGCGCGACAGCGCCTTCTACAACATCCCCATGGCCCTGCGCCTGCGGGGTCGCCTCGATGTCGAGGCCATGCGTCGCGCCGTGGGTGAGATCGTTGAGCGCCACGAAGCGCTGCGCACCACCTTCAGCGCCGAGGGCGGTGTGCCCCGCCAGGTGGTGCACGACGCACTCGTCCCCGCCTTCGAACTGATCGACGACGCCCACGTGGCATCGGAGCAGCGGGCGCAGCGCATGGACGAGGTCACGCGCGAGCACGCCAGTCGCTCCTTCGACCTCGCCGCCGGGCCCCTCGTGCGGCTCACGATCGTGCGCTTCGCTGACGATGATCACGGTCTGCTGCTGTCGATCCACCACATCGTGGGCGATGGCTGGTCGCGTGGGGTGATCATGGGCGAGCTGGAGCAGCTCTACGGCGCGTTTGTCGCCGGCCGGCCGTCGCCCCTGCCGGCGCTCGAGATCCAGTACGGTGACTTCGCCGTCTGGCAGCGCCAGTGGCTCAGCGGGGAGCGCTTCGAGCGTGAGATGCGCTTCTGGGAGGAGCGCCTGGCGGGCGTGCGCGAGCTGCGCCTGCCCACGGACCGCCCGCGCCGACCCGATACCGTGCACCAGGGCGCCAAGCTGCTGCTCGTGCACCGGCCCGAGCTGCTCGAGCGGGTCAAGCAATTCTCCGCCCAAGCGCGGGTGACGCCGTTCATGACCCTGTTAGCCGTGTTCAAGGTGCTGCTGCAGCGCCTGTGCGGCGAGGACGACGTGGTCGTGGGGGTGCCGACGGCGAACCGCAACTGGCCCGCCACGGAGCCGCTGGTGGGCTTTTTCGTCAACTCCCTCGTGATGCGGACGGATCTCGCCGGTGAGCCGTCTTTCAGCTACCTCTTGCACCGTATTCGACAGACGACCCTCGGCGCCTTCGAGCACCGCAACGTACCCTTCGAGCGCGTGGTCGAGCGTCTGCGCCCGGATCGCGTACTCGGCCGCAATCCGCTCTTCCAGGTCACCTTCCAGTACCAGGACGGCAGCTACGGTCGACAGAATTCCCTCACGCCCCAGCACGACTTTCCGGGCCTCACCATCGAGCGACTCGCGGTCGACACGGGCACGGCGCTGTTCGATCTGAGCGTCAACATGGGCGAGATCGACGAAGGCCTCGGGGTGCTGGTCGAGTACTCCACCGCGCTGTGGGACGGGCCGCGCATCGAGGGCTTGATGCGCCAGTTCACCACCCTGTTGGAAGACGCCATGGCGCGGCCACAGGCGCCGCTGCCCGCGCTCGCCTGGCTCGACGGTGACGACCTCGATCGGGCGGACACGCTCGCCTGCCAGTCGCTGCGCGCAGCGGAGCAGACACCGCTCAGCGCGCCGGTGCATCAGCGCGTGTTCGACCACGCTGAGGCTCGACCGCAAGCGCCCGCCGTGGTCGACGCTGACGGCGTGACCTGGAGCTTCGCGCAGCTCGTCACACAGGCCCAGGCGTTGGCGGCGGCCTTGGGCGCTACCGGCGTGGGCGCTGAGGATGTGGTCGCCGTTTGCGTGCCGCGAGGGACCGCGATCGCACTGGCTCCGCTCGCGGTGCTCATGGCGGGCGCTGCCTACCTGCCGTTGGATCCTGCCGATCCCGTGCGTCGCCGCCGCGCCACCGTGCTCGATGCCGGTGCCCACGTGGTGCTGACCGTCGGCCGACACCTGGCGGATTTTGCCGGCCTGAGCGCCGAGCGAGATCCCGTGGCCGTCGTCGACGTGGATGCCTATTGCGACCCGCCCGCATCGACGCATGCCCCCGAGACGCCGCCCGTCGAGGTGTGCGCGGAGCAGTTGGCCTACGTCGTGTACACGTCCGGCTCCACCGGCGTGCCGAAGGGCGTCGGCGTGTCGCACGCGGCGCTGACGCACCTGGTGGCGTGGCAGGAAGCAGCCTGGCGGATCGGACCTGGCGATCGTGGCACGTCGCTCGCGGGGCTTGCCTTCGATGCCATCGTGTGGGAGCTGTGGATGACCCTCGCCACGGGCGGCACGCTGGTGCTGCCGGCGGACGAGTTGCGCTTGGACCCACCGGCGCTCGCTCAATGGTTGGCCCGACAGCAGATCAACGTGCTCTTCGCCCCTACACCGGTGGCGGAGCGACTGCTGGGCGAGCCGGCGCTGCAGGGCTCGCAGGCGCTGCGCGCGCTGCTCGTGGGCGGCGATAAGCTCACGCGCCGACCCCACCCATCGTTGCCCTTCGCCTATGTGAACTGCTATGGACCGGCCGAAAACGCGGTGGTGTCCACCAGCCAACAGGTGTCGCCGCAGACGCAGGACGTCGCCGAGGCGCCGCCGATAGGGCACCCCCTGCCTGGCGTGGTCGCCCGCGTTCTCGACGCGTCTTTACGCCCGGTGCCGGTGGGTGCACCGGGGGAACTGTGTCTGGGAGGCCGTGGCCTCGCCCGCGGCTACCGTGGCCGTGCGGCCCTGACCGCCTTGCGCTTCGTGCCCGACCCGCTGGCCGCCACGCCTGGCGAGCGCCTCTACCGCACGGGGGATCGGGTGCGCTACCTCGCCGACGGTCAGCTCGAATTCCTCGGCCGCACCGACTACCAGGTGAAGATCCGCGGCGCGCGCCTCGAGCCCGGGGAGATCGAAGCGACCTTGCTGACCCACGAGGAGGTGCGCGAGACGAGCGTGCTGCCCGTGGACCGCGACGGTCAGCGGGCCCTGGTCGCCTTCTTCGTGCCCGAGCGCGCGCGCACGACGAGCGACCGCGAGCGCCGCGAGGCGACCCACGTGGACGACTGGCGACGCCTCTACGACACGGCCTACGGCGGCCAGCGCGACGCCGAAGACGCTCAAGACGCACGCTTCGATCTCGTCGGCTGGCACAGCAGCTACGACGGCGAGCCCATCGCCCGCGAGGAGATGCGCGCGTGGGTGGAGGAGACCGTGGGCCGCATCCGCGCGCTCGCACCGCGCCAGGTGCTCGAGATCGGCATCGGCACCGGACTTATCCTGTATCGCCTGGCGCCCGAGGTGGCGCGCTACGTTGGCTTGGACTTCTCAGAGCAGGCCGTGAACGGCGTGCGCGCAGAGCTGGCACGGCCCGGCGGTCACATCGAGGGCGTGCAGGTGCACGTGGCGAGCGCGGACCGGGCGGCGACGCTCGTCGACGAGGGCTCCGTGGACACGGTGGTGGTCAACTCCGTCGCGCAGTACTTCCCGAGCGTCGCCTACCTGGAGACGGTCCTCGAGGCGGCCGTCACTCGCGTCGCGCCCGGCGGTCGCATCTTCGTCGGTGACCTGCGCTCTGCCGATCTCGACCGCGCCTTCTACGCCAACGTCGCTCTGGCGCGCGCCGGCGAGGATGAGTCGGTCACCCAGGTGGCCTTGCGCGCCGAAGAGGCGGCGGCGCGCGAAGACGAGTTGCTGGTCGCGCCCGCGTTCTTCCACGCTCTCGCCGCGCGCCAGCCGCGCATCCGCGGGGTGCGCGTACGGCCGAAGCGCTTCGCGGCAGCGAATGAACTCGCACAGTTCCGCTATGACGTCGTCCTCGAACTCGACGAGCCGTGCCCAGGGTCCGCGCAAGCCCCTCAGCGCCGGCGCTTCGAGGAGTTCGCCGATCTCCAGGCGCTAGAGACCTGGCTTACCGCGGGGCGGGGTGCGCAGGCGGTCGTGATCGAGGCGATACCTAATGCCCGCGTTGCCGCTGCCGCGCTGGCGGGCGAGGAGCTGTTCGCGCCGATCGCCAGCGATGGCCGGCCGGCGGATGCCGCGTCGCTCGCCCGGCGGATGGCGGCCACCGTCGGCCCGGCGATCGATCCCGACGACCTGTGGTCGCTGGGCGAACGCTACTGCGCGACCGTCGACGTGCGCCTGAGTGCGACGGGCGACGGCTGCCTGGAGTTGCATCTCGGCGCCACGGGCGCTGCGCCCTCGAGTGCCGTGGCGGCCGATGTGGACCTGGCGGTGTACGGACGCGCACCGGCTGAGGACACGTCGGCCGGTGAGCTGGCGGGCGCGCTGCGGGATTACCTGGAGGCTCGCCTGCCACGCTACATGGTGCCGGAGCGCTTCGTGGCCGTCACCACGATGCCGACGACATCGCGCGGCAAGCTCGATCGCCGTCGCCTGCTCGCGCTCGATCCAGGGCGTGGCAGCCGCGAGACGCACTACGTGGCCCCCCGCAACGCCCTAGAGGCGCTCGTCGCCGCGTCCTTCGCCCAAGTGCTGTCCGTCGACCGGGTGGGGATTGCCGACGACTTCTTCGACCTGGGTGGCCACTCCCTGCTTGCCACCCGCGTGATCGCCGACCTGGAGGAGAAGCTCGGGTTTACGATCGAACTGCGCACGCTGTTTCAGGCGACGACCGTGGCGGACCTGGCGAAGGTGCTAGGTGAGTCTGCGAGTGATGTTGGCCCGGCGTTTCCCGAAGCGAGTGCCGATGGCGCCAACGCGCCGCGCGTGCTACCGATCCCGCGCCACGACCTTGGTGACGCGCCGGTACCTGCTTCCTACGGGCAACGGCGCCTGTGGCTGATGGAGCAGCTGCTGCCGGGCACGGCGGTCTACCACATGCCCGCTCGCGCGATCCTCCGCGGACACTTGGACGTGGCACGCCTGCGCGCAGCGCTCGATGCGCTCTTGGCGCGTCACGCGCCGCTGCGCGCTGGGCTCGTGCCGCGCAGCAGTGCCGATGCAGCAGGAGAGGAGGGCGACGCCGCGCCCACGCAAGGCCATGCGGTGGGGTCCGCCAGCAGCGCTCCGGCACTCGACGTCGTCCAAGTGGTGGCCCCGCCGATGGCCATGCCCTTCGAGCTCGTCGACCTGAGGGACGTTCCCGAGCAGGGCCGCAAGGCCCGAGCGCAGGCGCTCGCGGCCGCGGCCGCAGCGCAGCCGTTCGACCTGGCCACGCCGCCCCTCGCCCGCGCCCTCCTGCTGCGACTGAGCGAGCAGTGCCACGAATTGATCGTCACGCTGCACCACGCCGCTGCTGACGGCTGGTCGGTCGGCATCATGCTGCGCGAACTAGGGATCGCCTACGCCGACTCCCAGGCGTACGGCGACGCCGCTCAGGCGAGGCTCGCACCGTTACCCATCACTTACGCTGATTACGCTCTGTGGCAACGGCGTCACGCGCACAACGAGGCCGATGTGAGCTGGTGGCGCGAGACACTCGCCGGCGCACCCGCCCGGCTCTCGCTACCCACGGACCACGTGCGCCCGCCGGTACCGAGCTTCCGCGGTGAGCGGGTGCCCGTGTCACTCGATGCAGCCGCGCTCAGCGCGCTCGACGCCCTGGCGCGCCGCTGCCGCGCGACGCGCTTCATGGTGGCCTTGGCAGCCTGGCAGGTGGTGCTGCAGCGGCTGTGCGGTGAGCAGGATCTCGTGATCGTCTCCCCCCTGGCGGGGCGGCGGCGGGCCGAGACCCACGGCCTGGTCGGGTTCTTTGTGAACTCCATCCCCTTGCGAACGCAGGTGAGCGAGGACGCCACCTTCGAGGCACTGCTCGCCGCCACCCGCACCACCAGTCTGGCGGCCTTCGAGAACGCGGAGCTGCCCTTCGAGGTCATCGTGGACGCAGCCCGTCGCGATCGCGACCTGCAGGCCGCGCCCTTCGCCCAGGTGGCCTTCGCTCTGCAGAACACGCCGGGCGGCGTGCTGCAGGTCGAAGACCTGGAGATCGCCGTCGAGCCGCTGGACACGGGCACCGCGAAGACCGACCTCTCATTGCTTTTGGACGACCCATCGTCAGTGTTAGGTGAGCAAGGGCGCGCCGGCATGACCGGCATGCTGGAGTTTTCCAGCGATCTGTTCGAACGCCGCACTGCGCAGGCGATCGCGCGTGCCTTCGAGGAGACGGTGGCGGCGGCGACCGCGGACCCCACGCAGACCGTCGCGGCGCTGGGCGCTTGTCTGGCGCTGCCCACGGGGGCGATCGCCCCTTACCCTGCGGCACCCCAGTCGCCCGTGCTGGGCGCGGACCGTGAGGCATCGAACCTCAGCGACAACCAGCTGCTCGTGTGGACCGGGCAGCGCCTCGATCCCACCCGTCCGTTGTATCTGCTGGCGATCACCGTCGACGTGGAGCAAGTGCTCGACGAGGCGCGCTTCGAACGCGCGCTGGGGGCGCTGGTCAGGGCCAGCGACGCGATGCGATCCGCGGTGGTCGAGCGCGACGGGGTGCCGCAGCTGGTGATCAACGACGCGGCGGACCTCGCGCTGACGACGCTGGACCTCGCGCATCTCGATGACCACGCATTCGCGCAGCAGGTGCGCGCGTTGGCCTTCGAGCCCCTCGACATTACGCAGGGCACCCATCGCAGCGTTCTGATCCGCCGGTCCCCAGAGCGCTTCACGTGGTTGTTCGTGCAGCATCAGATCGTGTCCGACGGTGAGTCCATCCAGTTCATCGTCGAGCACGTGTCGACGCTTTATCGCCAGCTCGGCGAGTCTTCCGATGTCCACGCGCCGCTTGCGCTCCCATCCTACCGAGAGCATCTGGCGTGGGAGCAACAGCAGCGCGTGGGTGGCGCCTGGGAGGAGCAGCGCGCCTACTGGGATGGGCTGCTGGCGCAGCGCCCGGAGGCGCCCCGCTGCTATGGGGCAACGGGTATCAAGCAGGGGCTCACGACGCGGCAGCTAGAGGTGCCGATCGGTGCCTTGGTGGGCAGTGCGCTCGATGCTGCGCTGGCCCAGCTGTCGGGTCGCTCGCGACCCCATCCGGTCATGCGCTTGCGCCTGTTCCTCGCCGTGCTCGTCGCCTTCCTGCATCGAACGGCGGGCGTCGAGGAAGTGGTGGTGGGCATGCCGTGGCGCAATCGCGGCCGCCAGAGCGCGCGTGGGACCCTCGGCCTGTTCATGCGCGTGCTACCGGTCACCATGACCGTGACGGGGGAGGATTCACTAGCGAGTCTCTTCGCGCGCACCGGTCCCGCCGTCAAGGCCGCCTTGCGCCACGGCGAGCAGGTGGTGCGCAACCCCGTCGACGCGCCCCTCTACGATGTCGTGCTGAACGTGCACACCGCCGGTACGGACCAGTTTGCAGGCGCGCCGGTCGATATTCGTTGGCTGCACACGGGCCTCGGCTTCGAGAGCCTTTCGGTGCAGGTCAGCGACTTCAATGACAAGAACGAACTCGCCCTGTTCATCGAACTGCACGATGATGTCTACGATGGGGCACACGGCGATTTGCTAGCCGGCCACTTCGCCTCGCTGATGGCAGCGATCGCCGCCGCCCCTACAGCTGCGCTCGAGGCGATGACGCTGGAAGTGCAAGCCGCGGTACCAGTGCCTGCGCTGCCACCCGTGCGTGAAGCACTGGCTGCCGCCTCCGTAGCAGCCGCTAGCGTGACGCCGCTGGCGGAAGCGCTGCCGACCTCTGACAACCATGTGCTCGCGGCGTTCGACGCACGGGTGGAGGCGGTCCCGACGGCGCCTGCCATCGCCCTCGGTCACCGGCTGATCAGCTACGGCGAACTGAATCACCATGCACAGCGGGTTGCGCAACAACTCGTCGTCGGCGGCGTGCGCCGCGGCGATGTGGTCGCGCTCGCTCTGGAACGCGGAGCAACCGTGATCGGGGCCATGCTGGGCGTCCTGCGCGCCGGCGCTGCGTTCATGGTGATCGAGGAGAGCGTGCCTCGCGAACGTCGCGAGCAGATGCTCGCGCAAGCGGGCGTGACGCGAGTGCTCATGTCGGGCGACGCGTCGTGGTCGCTGGAAGCGGGGGACCGCCAGGTCGCGGTCTGCCCGGATCTGGACCAAGCGCCGTGCTCGAAGCAGGCCCTCGATGATGCGCTTAGGCCGAGGATCGGCCCGCGAGACGCGGCCTACGTCGCCTTCACCTCCGGCTCCACCGGCACGCCCAAAGGGGTGGTGGTGGAGCACGAGGCGCTCGCGAGCTTTTCGCGCGCCGCGGTGGAGACGTACGCATTATCCCCTGAGGATCGCGTGCTGCAGTTCTCCTCCCTCGCCTTCGATGCTTCCATCGAGGAGATCTTTGGGGCCCTGACGGCCGGCGCGTGTCTCGTGCCACGCGATGCCGCGATGCTCGTGGACGCCGCGCGCTTCGTCGAGCGCTGCGCCGAGGCAGGCGTCACTGTGGTGGATTTGCCAACGGCGTACTGGCATCAGCTATCGCGTACGCTGGCCGAACGAGCGCAATCGCTGCCCGCGTGTGTGCGCCTGGTCATTCTTGGCGGGGAGCGCCTGGTGCCCGCTGCGCTGGCGCCGTGGCGCGAGGCCGTTGCCGCGGGCCGTGCTGCACCTGTGATCGTCAATAGCTACGGCCCGACGGAGACGACGGTCGTCGTCAGCGCCCACCGGGTGTCGGAGCAGGCCGAGGATCCGCGGCGCGCCGAGGTTCCCATCGGGCGAGCTTTCGGCGATGCGGCGCTCTACGTGCTCGATGCGCGCGGCGAGCCGGCGCCCGTCGGCGTGGCGGGGGAGTTGTACGTCGGCGGACCGACGCTGGCGCGGGGCTATGCCGAAATGCCCGCGGCCACGGCGGCCCGCTTCGTGCCGGATCCCCTGTCTGGCGTGCCTGGTGCACGGCTCTACCGGACCGGCGATCGCGTGCGCCGGCGCCCGGACGGTGCACTGGAGTACGTCGGCCGGGTGGATCGGCAGGTGAAGGTACGGGGCCATCGGGTGGAACTCGCCGAGGTGGAGCGCGCGGTGGCGGCGCTCGACGGCGTGGCCGAGGTAGCCGTGCTCGACGTGCCGGCTAACGACGGCGTTGGGACCGTGCTCGTGGCCTTCGTCGTCAGCGAGGACCGGGAGGCGGTCGATCTTCGGGCGGCCCTCACGTCACGGCTGCCGACGTACATGGTGCCTGGGCGCTGGGTGGTCGGTCCGGCGTCACTGCCGCAAGACAACCGAGGTAAGGTGGATCGCCGTGCGCTGCGGGCCCTCGTGCCCGCGCAGGCCGTGGCGAGTGCTCCGCACGTGGCGCCGACCGGCGAGGTCGAACGGGAGGTGGCGCGCTTATGGGAAGAGGCGCTGCAGGTCGATCGAGTCGGCGTGCACGACAACTTCTTCGAGCTCGGCGGCACATCGCTCACGCTGGTGCAGCTGCATCCGAAGCTGGCCGAGCGGCTGGGCGCGTCGATCGAGTTAGTGGACCTCTTTCGCTACCCGACGGTGCAGACCCTGGCCAGGCACATCAGCGGCGTGGCCGAGCAGGACAGTGCCGCGGTGGCGCAGCAGCGGGACGATCGCGTCAGCGCCCGCCGTGAGGCCCTCGAACGCCGGCGCTCGCGCTCGCCTGCGAAGGCGCTCGACAGCGCCAACGATGAGGCGGCCCACGACTGCGACCCGTCCGAGGCGCGGCGGTGAGTCAGGCCGTGCCACCGGCCCTGCCAGACGATGCGATCGCCATCGTCGGCATGTCCGGCCGCTTCCCGGGGGCCCCCAGCGTGGCGGCCCTGTGGGAGCTGTTACGCACGGGGAGCCGCGGCATCCGCACGCTCAGCGAGGCGGAGCTGGCGGCGGCCGGCGTGCCCGAGCGCCAGCTGCGAGACCCCGCCTACGTGCGCGCCCGCGGCGTGCTCGAGGAGGTGGCGGGGTTCGATGCGGGCCTGTTCGGCATGAGCCCGCGCGAGGCGGCCTTCACGGACCCCCAGCACCGCCTGTTCCTGGAGTGTGCCTTCGAGGCGCTGGAAGACGCCGCCATCGCCCCTGGCGGTGATCTTCGCGCGGGCATCTACGGGGGCGTGAGTGCGAGCAGCTACTTCGCTAACCAGATTCTCGCCGGGGCCGATCCGCTGCACGCGGACGGGGACCTGATCGATCGTCTGCGCCTCGGCTCGCTCGGCACGGAGAAGGACTTCTTCACCACCCGCGTCTCCTACCGCCTGGACCTGCGTGGACCGAGCGTCGATGTGCAAAGCGCGTGCTCGTCGTCGGCCGTGGCGGTGCACTTGGCGGCCCAGGCGCTGCTGATGCACAGCTGTGACGTCGCGCTTGCGGGCGGCGCCTCCATCTTCGTGCCGACCACTCAGGGGTATTTGGCGCAGGAGGGCGGCGTGCTGTCGCCCGACGGTCACTGCCGGCCCTTCGACAGCGGCGCGCGCGGCACCGTGCCCGGCAGCGGCGTTGGCGTCGTGGTGCTGCGGCGCTTGGAAGATGCGCTCGCCGACGGCGATCCGATACGGGCCGTCTTGCGCGGCTCGGCGATCAACAACGACGGCGCGGTCAAGGTCGGCTTCGGGGCGCCCGGGGTGGATGGGCAGGCGGACGTGGTGGCCGAAGCGCTGGCGGTCGCGGGCGTCGATCCGGACACGATCGGTTTCGTGGAGACCCACGGCACGGGCACGCGCCTCGGTGACCCGATCGAGATCGCCGCCCTGCGCAAGGCCTTCGGCGACTCCCCGGGGGAGCGGTGCGCGCTCGGCGCGATCAAGGCGAGCATCGGCCACCTCGATGCCGCCGCCGGTGTAGCTGGGCTGATCAAGGCGGTGCTCGCCTTGGAGCACGCCACGCTGCCGCCGCAGCCGGAGTTCGAGGCGATCAACCCAGACATCGCCTTAGGCGAGCGATTCTACGTGCCCCAGTCGGCGAGCGAGTGGCGCCCGGCGAATGGTGCGCCCCGGCGGGCCAGCGTCAGTGCCTTCGGCATCGGCGGCACCAACGTGCATTTGGTCCTCGAGCAAGCGCCCGAATGCACCGCGCGGGTCAACGCTCAGGCAGTGTCCGCCAGCGCCGACGCGGCTGCCAACGCCGCCGAGGGGCCCCTTCCCGTGCTGTTGCCGCTGTCGGCCCAGACGCCGGCCGCGCTCGCCGCGCGCGGTGAGGCGCTCGCCGTCGCCCTGGAGCGGCAGTCCCCAGCGCCCTCGCTGCAGGACGTGGGCGCAACCCTACGCCAAGGCCGGCGCGTGATGGCCGCGCGCTGTGCGATCGCGGCGACGGACGGGGCAGACGCAGCGGCTCGCTTGCGGACCCCGGGTGCCCTCGTGCCGGTGGCGCCGATCGAGCGCGTCGTTTGGCTGCTGCCGGGGCAGGGGGCCCAGCGCCTCGGCCTCGCGCGTCAGCTGCTGGCGAGCGATCGCCGCCTGCGCGAGCACCTAGTTCGCCTGTGTGGCCGCCTGGAGAAGCTGCTGGGGGTGGACCCGTTGCCCTGGTTCACCCGGGCGGGCGCGCCCGATCCCGCGGCGATCGACGATACGGCCATCGCCCAGCCCCTGCTGTTCGCCCTGGAAGTCGCCCTCGGGCGATGCTGGCTCGAGCGTGGGGTCGAGCCCACGCTCATGCTGGGACATAGCTTGGGCGAGCTCGCTGCGGCCTGCCTAGCGGATGTATTCAGCGAGGAAGACGGACTGCTGTTGGTGGCGGCACGCGGACGGATCCTGGCGGCGCAGCCGCGCGGGTCGATGCTCGCCGTGCGCGCGTCGGCGGACGCGCTCGCCGAGCACGTGCAGGGCGCTGGCGATGTCGTCGTTGCGGCAGTGAACGGACCGAGTGCAACGACCCTGGCGGGACCGACCGAGGCCATCGCGTCACTGGCCGAGAAGCTGGCCGGGCTCGGCCTAAACGTGAAGCCGCTGGCGACCTCGCACGCCTTCCACTCGCCGCTCGTGGATGGGGCGGTGGAGCCCTTCGTGGAGACGGTGGCGACCGTCGAGCTGCGGGCGCCGAGCCGCGCCGTCATCTCGAACGTGTCGGGCGCTCCGTTGACCTGCGAGGAGGCGACGGACCCCGCCTATTGGGGCCGCCAGCTGCGCGAGGCCGTGCGCTTCGGCAGCGCCCTGACGCAGGTGGCGGCCGACGCCGGCACCGTGTTCGTGGAGCTGGGCACCGGGGAGACCTTGTTGCCGCTGGCGCGCGAGGCGGCGCCCTCCGCCCGGCGCATGGCCTCGCTGGCGCCGGTCAACGCCGAGGATCGCGTAGCGGACGCGCGTACCTGGCTCACGACTAGCGCTGGCCTTTGGTCCGGCGGTCTCACGGTGGCGCTGGATCCGTTCAACTCCCAGGAGAAGGCCAGGCGCGTACCCGGACTTGCCTTGTATCCGTTCCAGCGCGAGCGCCACTGGGTGGACCGGACCGCGGCGGCCACGTCCGCGGTGGATGCCGCCACGGACGCGGACCCCACGCGCGTACCTGAGGGACGGGTCTGGCTCCCCGCCTGGCAGCGGCTGGCGCAGAGCGTGCCGCCGGGTGACGTGGCGGATGCCACTGAACACTGGCTGGTGGTGGCGCACGACAGCCACGTGGCGACCGGCCTAGTGGCAGCGTTGGAGCAGGCCGGCCTCCCGGTGCAGCAGAGCTCTGTTCAGGACCTCGCGGGCGTGGCGTCAGCCGTGCGCGCTATCGAGGAAGAGGGCGCATCGGTGCGCATGGTGTACATCACTGGCACCACCCTCCAGGCAGCCCCGTCGTCGACCGCATCCGCCGCCGCCGAGTACCTGGCGACTACAACGAGCTTGCTACGGACGTTGTTGGGTCGGGGGACGTCAGGCGGGGTGGGGGAGCGCGTCGGCGGCGCCGCTCACCAGCTGGCCGTCGTGACGCAAGGACTTGCCGACGTAACGGACGGCGATGACCTCGATCCCGACCTGGCGACCATCCTCGGCGCTCTGCGCGTCGCGCCCCAGGAGGTGAGCGAGCCAGCGCTACGGGTAATCGATGTCGATCGCGATGACGGTGCGGTGGTACGGCGCTTGTATCGCGAACTTGCGACAGTAGATCGGCCAGAGGGCATCGTGGCCCTGCGCGGCCGTCACCGCTGGGGTGAGTGCCTCCAGGCCCTCGATCTGCCCGCGGCGCCGTCCTTGGCGCAGGGTACGCTAGTGGTGTTGATCGGCGGGCTCGGCCGGATTGGGCGGGCGATCGCACGCTGGCTGGTCGAGGAGCGCGGGGTTCGTGTCGTGGTGGCGAGCCGTCGGGCAGGCGACGCCCCAGACGAGGAACTCACTGCGCTGGCCGCCCAGGCCGAGGTGTTCGAGCACCACCGGGTGGACATCACCGACGCGGAGGCGCTCACCGCACTGTTTGACGACATCAGCGCGCGCCACGGTGCGCTCGGACTGGTGCTGCACCTGGCGAACGTGGCCTCGCGCACTCCGCTGCAGACCACGACGACGGAAGACCTCATCGCGCCATTAGGGGCGAAGGTGGAGGGCACTCGCGCGCTGGCGACGGCGCTGCGCGCCCATCAGCCTCAGGCGGTCGTGCTGTGGTCGTCCCTGGCCTCGCTCCTAGGCGGTCTGGGCACTTTGAGCTACACCGCGGCGAACGCCTTTCTCGATGCCTTCGCCACCGCCAAGGGCGACCCCTGGCGCAGCGTGAGCTGGGACGTGTGGGACGAGGGCCGATCGGGTCCCGCGGGGCTCGCGATTCAAGCCCTGCCCGTGGCCGACGCCATGGGACTCCTCGAGCGAATCCTGGCGGTGCCCGACCTCAGGCACACCTTCGTGTCGACGCGCGATCTGGTGCAGCGGCGCCGAGAAGTGTCGCATCGGCTACGCGCCGGCGACGCGCAGCCCGCGCAAGGCGGGCCGGCGTCCCGCTCGCCGCGGCCGCAGATCGCTACCGCCTACGTGGCGCCGCGAAACGAGATCGAAGCGGCCGTGGCGGAGATCTGGGCAGATGTGCTGGGCCTTGAGCAGGTGGGTGTGGAGGATCCGTTCTTCGATCTTGGCGGGGACTCACTGCTCGCCACCATGCTGCTGTCGAAGATCACCTCACGCTTCGCGCTCGACGTCCCGGTGGAGCGCTTCTTTGAGGCGCCCACGGTGGCGAGTGCGGCGCGGGTCATCTCGGCGGAACTCGAGCGCACCACGGCGGGCGAGGATCTGGACGCCTTGCTATCCGAGCTCGAAGGACTCAGCGACGAGGAAGCCGCGCGGCTGCTGGAGGAGGATCGCTCGTGAGCAGTCTGCAGGATCGCCTCGCCCAACTGTCCCCGGAGAAGCGGCGGCTGCTCTTAAAGCGACTCGCCGAGCAGCGGCGTGAGCAGGCGGCACCGACCATCGCCCGGAGCGGTGAGGTCGTGGCGCCACTCACCTTCGCCCAACGTCGCCTGTGGTTCCTCGAGCAGCTGGCGCCCGGCAGTGCGCTCTACAACAACCCTACGGCCATCGACGGCGTGGGGCCGATTCAGGCGAACGCCTTGCGCAGCGCCTTGGCGAGCATGGTCGCACGCCATGAAAGCCTTCGGACGCGCTTCATCGATGGCGGTGGCGAGGAGGGTGTCGATGCTAGGTTGCCTTCGCTCGGTGACAAGGCGGACCGCGAAGAGGCCGTGCAGCTCGTCGTGCCCGCGGGCGAGGCCCCGGCCGGGGACGTGCCCTTGGCGGTGCATGATCTGCGCACCCTCGAGGACGACGCCACGCGTGAGGCGCGCCTGCGCTCGCTGCTGATCCACGCGGCGGAAGACCCCTTCGATCTCAGCGTCGGACCGCCGTGGCGGGTGGTGCTGATCCGCGTGAGCGACGATCGCTGGAGCCTCGCGGCCACCTTCCACCACATCGTGTCCGACGCCTGGTCATCGCAGTGCTTTCTGGCAGAGCTCGTCAGCGGCTATCGCGCCGCCATCGCCGGGCAGCGCACCCCGCTCGGCGACCTGCCGATTCAGTACGGCGACTTCGCCCGCTGGCAGCGAAGCGAATCGTTTGCTAACACGCTGGCGCAGCAGCGCGATTGGTGGCTGCGCCAACTCGACGGAGCACCGGCGGCGTTGCAGCTCCCGGTGGACCGGCCGAGGCCTGCGACGCCGACGTACGCAGGGGATTCGATCCGCTTTGCGCTGGCGCCTGCCAGCACCGCAGGGCTGCGCCGTTTGGCAAGTGAGGCGGAGGAGGGCACGACGCTCTTCATGGTTCTGTGCACGGGGCTTGCCGTGTTGCTCACGCGCCTCGCGGGGCAGCGCGAGGCGTGCATCGGCACGGCCGTGTCCGGACGTGGGCGGCCGGAGACGGAAGCCCTCATCGGCTTGTTCGTCAACACGCTCGTGCTGCGCATGGACACGGCCGGCGATCCCACCTTCCGGGAGCTACTGGCGCGGGCGCGGGCGACGGCCGTGGGGGCCTTCGCGCATCCTGACGTGCCCTTCGAACAACTGATCGAAGCGCTGCCCGTGCCACGCGACGCCGCCCAGCATCCGCTGTTTCAAGTGATGATGCTGCTGCAGAACGTGCCGCCGCGAGGCGAGCCCCTCGAGGCGCTTGGCCTGAGGATCGCGCCGCGCGCGAGTGGCAACCGTCGCGCCCGCTTCGATCTCACCTTCTCGTGGCACGAGGGGGACGAGGGACTGAGCTGCCACGTGGAGTTCACGACCGATCTGTTCGACCGCTCGACCGTGCAGGCGTGGTGCGAGGCGTACCGTACGCTGCTCGACGCCGCGGCGCCCCGACCTGACCTGCGCGTGAGCGAGCTACCTCTCGGCTTGCCCTTGGCCTTGCAGCACGGTGAGGCGCCGGTGGCGCCGGCTGCGGAGGGTGCGCAGACCGTGAGCGATCGCTTCACCCAGCGCGCTAGGGCCCAGCCGTCGCATCCGGCGATCAGTTTCGCTGGGCAGGGGTGGACCTACGGCGAACTCGATGCCCGCGCGGCGCAGCTGGCGGCACAGCTGGGTGCCGCTGGGGTCGGTGCGGAGGCGCGGGTAGGGCTCGCCACATCGCGGGGCTTGGCCGATTGGCTCGGCATGCTCGCCGTCTGGAAAGCAGGCGCGGCCTACGTGCCCCTGGATCCTGGGTTCCCGCGCGATCGTCTCGCCTGGATAGCCGAATCTAGCCAGCTCCACGTCGTTCTGACGGCGGGAGACGGCAAGGTGCTCGACTGGCCCGCGTCCGTGACGACGATCGACCTCGACGCGCTCGTCGCGGCCCCGGTCCCCGAAGTCACCGTCGCCCGCCCGATCCCCAAAGGGCCATCGGGCCCGCCGCTAGGCGAGCAGACGGCGTACGTGCTGTACACCTCCGGCTCCACGGGACGGCCGAAGGGCGTGGCCGTCTCCCACCGCGCGGCGCTGTTTTTCCTCGATGCGATGCTCGCCCGCCTGCGTTGGGACGCGAGCGTGAAGTTCCTGGCCGTGACCACCCTCGGCTTCGACATCGCCTTGCTGGAGCGCTGGGGCCCGCTGCTCGCCGGCGGCACGACCCAAGTGGTGAGTGCGGCCGAGGCAGCGGACGGCGAGGCGCTCGCCGAGCAGCTGACGATGAGCGAGGCCAACGCCATGCAGGGCACGCCGGCGACCTGGCGCCTCCTGCTGGCGGCGGCGTGGCCCGCGCCGGGGAAGGCCAGCGAGTGCGCTCGGCAGCTAACGGCCCTGTCGGGTGGCGACTTGCTGCCCCGCGACCTGGCCGACTGGCTAAGCGTGCGAGTCGGGGCTGGCTGGAACCTGTACGGACCGACCGAGACCACCGTCTGGTCGACTGCTCATGAGTATCATCCGGCGCTCGAGAGTGACGCGCGGAACCCAACCGTACCGTTGGGTAAGGCGCTCGGTGCCACTCGCCTGGCGGTCCTCGATGAGCGGGCTCAGCCCGTGCCCGTCGGGGTCTGGGGTGAGCTGGCCATCGGCGGCGATGGCGTCGCCCAAGGGTACGAGGGGCGTGCGGGCGAGACGGCCGCGCGCTTCGTGCCCGATCCGCACGGTGCTCCCGGGGCCCGGCGCTACCTCACGGGTGATGTCTGCCGCCTGCGCGCCGACGGCACGCTCGAGTTCGGCGGTCGTCGCGACGGTCAGGTGAAGGTGCGCGGCTTCCGGGTGGAACTGGGCGAGGTGGAGGCGCGCTTGAGCGCTCTGCCGGAGGTGGCCGCCGCTGCGGTGGTGCTGGAGGGCGAGACGCTGGTCGCCTTCGTCACCCCGGCGACGGTGGTGCCAGCATCGCTGGCCTTGCAACTCGCCGAGACGCTGCCGGCCTACATGCTGCCGCGGCAGATCGAGGCGCGTGAGCGGCTGCCGCTCACGCCGAACGGCAAGCTCGATCGGCGCACCCTCGCGGAGCAGGCCCGGGCGCTGCGCGCGCGTAGGTCGCCCGCGGTGGCGCCGCGCACGGAGGCCGAGCGGACGGTGGCTGCGATCTTCGCCGAGGTCCTCGACCTGGCCGAGGCGCGGGTGGGCGCCGACGATGACTTTTTCGCCCTTGGCGGGCACTCGCTGCTGGCGACGCGGGTGGTGTCGCGCCTGCGCCAACGGGCCGGTCGAGAGGTGCCCTTGCGCGCGCTGTTCGAGGCACCCACGGTGGCGCAACTCGCCGCTCGCGTGGAAGCGGCAGCGGCCCGCGAGGCCGAGCACACGCTGACGCGGCGGGATCCGGCGCTGGCGGACACGGCGTTGCCGCTCACGGCCGCGCAGGCGCGGCTGTGGTTCCTAGCGCAGCTGGATCGCAACGATGTGGCCTACGCGATTCCGCTTCTGCTTCGCCTCGAGGGCGAGCTGGATCGAGACGCCCTGACGCAGGCACTCAACGATACGATTCGGCGCCACGAGATCCTGCGCACCACGTTCCCGTCGATCGACGGCCGGCCTTACCAGCATGTGCACGCCGCGGACAGCGCGCTGGCGAGCCAGGCGGGGCACATCGAGGAAGTGGATCTCTCGTCGACGGCGGGCGACGCCCGCCAGGCGGACGTTGCGAAGACGGCGATGGCGGCGGCAGGTCAGCCCTTGGCCCTCGCGGACGGCCCGCTCCTGCGCACCGTGTTGCTGCGGGTGAGCGAGCGCGCGCACGTGGTGGTGCTGGTGATGCATCACATCATCAGCGACGGCTGGTCGATCGCGATCCTAGCCAAGGAGCTGGCGGCGCTCTACCAGGCTCGACGGGCGCGGCTGCCCAACCCGCTGGTGCCCATGCCCCTGCAGTACGGTGATTGGGCGCTGCACGAGGCGAAGCGCGTGGCATCGGCGGCGCTCGCGCAGGACGAGCAGTATTGGTCGCGCACGCTCGCCGCGGTGCCGTCGCAGTTAGCGCTGCCGGGCGCTCGACCGGCATCGGGAACGGACCATCGCCTCGCGGCCCGGGTGCCAATCGCGCTCAGCGCCGAGCAGGCCACTGCGGTCAATGCGCTGGCGCAGGCGCATGACGCCACGCTCTTCATGGTGCTGTTGGCGGCCTACGCCATCGCCTTGCGGATCGCGGGTGGGGGGCGCGAGCTCGTGATTGGCTGTCCCGCCGCGGGCCGCGATGATCCACGACTCGAGAACATGATCGGGTTCTTCGTCAACACGCTGCCGTTGCGGATCACCCTCGACGAGGACGCGACCCTCGCGCAAGCGCTGGACCAAGCGCGCGAGGTCACCCTCGGCGCGCTGGCACATCAGCGCTTGCCCTTCGCGCGCATTGCCGAGAACGCGGCGCAGGGCGGCCAGGTGCCGGCGTCGCTCGGGCAGCTTTGGTTCGTGCTGCAGAACGCGCCGCGCCCCGTGCTCGAGCTCCCGGGTCTGACGATCACGCCCGTTCCCGCGGAGGAAATCGCCGAGACCGCCAACGGCATGCTGCCCGCTCGCTACGACCTGAAGCTCGAATTGCTGGAGATGGGCGACGGGAGCATTCGCGGTGGCTTCGAGTACCGCACCGCTCGCGTCGAGGAGGCCACCGTGGCCCGCCTGGCGCGCGGACTGGCGGATGCCTTGCAGGCGATGACGACAACACCAGAGCGCAAGCTAAGCGAGTGGCTGGCGGCGAGCGCCGGGCAAGCAGCCCTCGCCCTGGCCGATCAACGTCGCGCGGGCTTGGCGGGGTTGCGGGGCCGGCGGTCACGCACAGCCCAAGGGAATCGCAAGCTATGAGCGATGCGCGCCCCAGCATGCCCAAGCCGTCAGCCGGTCGCCGACGCCGCACGGTGTCCGTTGCGGCGGACGCGCTCGTGCGCGCAGAACCCATGGCCAACGGCGCCGCGTTGCCCGGGCTGTTTCGCGCCAGTCGGCCCGATGTGCAGCTGCTGGCGTGGTTGTCGAGTCGGCGGCAAGAGGTTCTCGCACGGCTGCACCGCGAGGGTGCTCTGCTGCTGCGCGGTTTCGCCGTGACGGACACCGCGACCATCGAAGCGATGACACAAACCTTGGCGGGTGAAGAGACGCTCACCTACGACTATCGCTCGACGCCGCGTCGCGAGGTCTCCGGGCGTGTCTACAGCTCCACCGACTATCCACCCGACCAGGTGATCCCCCAACACAGCGAGCAGGCGTACACGCGCGTGTTCCCGCGGTTACTGACCTTCGCCTGCCTGCAGCCGGCGCGCGTGGCGGGGGCGACACCGCTCGCCGATAACCGACGGGTGCTGGCGCGCATCCCAGACGAGGTGCGTCGCGCCTTCGAGGAGGCGGGGGTCATGTACGTGCGCCATTACGGCGACGGTCTTGATCTGCCTTGGCAAGAGGTCTTCCAGACCGATGATTGCCAGGAGGTGGTGCGCTACTGCAAGGCGCATCACATGGAGCCGACCTGGCTCGATGACGGCGCCCGCCTGCGCACACGCCAGCTATGCCCCGCCATCGTCGCCCACCCGGTGACCGAAGAGGCCGTGTGGTTCAACCAGGCCCACCTTTTCCACGTGTCCGCCCTCGCCGCGGACGATCGTCAGGCGTTAACGGAACTGTGTGGTGCCGCAGGCCTGCCGCGCCAGGCCTTGTTCGGCGATGGGCGGGAGATTCCCGACGCGTACCTGAGCGCTGTGCGCGAGGCGTTCGCGCAGGAAACGACGCGCTTCGACTGGGAGGCGGGGGATCTGCTGCTGATCGACAACCTACTGGTCTGCCACGGGCGCGAGGCCTACGAGGGCGAGCGCCGGGTGGTGGTCTGCATGGCGGGCGCTGGAGACTCCATGACCTGGCAGCGGGCGCAGCCATGAGCGAGGCGATGGATCAGCTAGAGGCGGGCACTAAGACGGACTTCTCGCCGCTGTCGCCAGTGCAGCGCAGTCGCTTGGCGTGGTGTCCCGCGCACGCGGCCGAGGCGGTGATGGGCGTGCGGGTTCGCCTCGACGGCGCGCTGGACGTGCACCGTCTGGCGGGAGCGATCGATGCGGTGGCGGCTCGCTACGAACTGCTGGCGATGGCGATCGTGCGTCGGCCGGAACTCACGGGGCCGGTGCAGGGTACGCACGATGCGCCGGCTGTCCTAGAGATCACCCGGCACGAGGAGCAGCCGTCCCGAGCATCGGAGCTCGCTGAGGGGGCCGCGGCGTCAGCGAACGCCGAGGGTACGAGCACTGGTGAGTGCGGGCCGCGGTTGCGTTTGTGCGTTGCTGCGCACGGCGACGGCCGGGCGGAGCTGATCATCGAGCTGCCTTGGTTGCTGAGTGACCGCGCCACGCTCGCGAGTCTCGTCGCAGAGATCGCTCGCGCCTACGCGGGTGAGCGGGGCTCGAGCGCCGGGGACGTTCTGCAGTTTCTCGACGTCGCGGACTGGCAGGAAGATTTGCTCGAGTCCGACGCCGCGCAGGATGCGCGGCGCTTCTGGCAAGCGCGAACGACGCCGTCGCGACAGGGGCCCGAGCGCACCTTCGGTGTGCGCGGCGCAGACGCCAGCGCGGCGCGTGCGCTTACGGTCAGGCGCACCCTGGCGCCCCCACTGGTCGAGTCGCTGGCGCGCTGGTCGAGCGCCCACGCGGTTTCCGTCGCGACGCTACTCGGCGCGGCGTTCAGTGCTCTCCTGTACCGGCGCGCAGGCACAGCGGTGTCGCTGGCCGTGCAATTCGATGGCCGGGAAGCGCCTGAGTTAGCCGATGTGTTGGGTCCGCTCGATCGCTGGGTACCCCTGGCGGCGGAAGGGCCAGAGCCCCCCGGCGCAACCGGTTTCTCGACCTATGCGAAACGCTGGGCGGAGCTCGAAGCAGAGCACAAACGGTGGCTCGACGCATTCGATGGCAGCGCGGGCGAGGAGGGCGCCACGCTAGGTCCCTTCGACGCCGCCTTTAGCGCGAGCGGTTCGGTCGCTGCCAAAGCCGCGTCGAATGGCGTCGCGTTTCGCATCGTCGAGTGGGACCGTGGGCCGTTACCCGCGCCTGTGTTGCTGGAGGCGACGCTGGGCGAGGGGAGTGCGCGGCTGACGTGGGTGGCATGCGCCGGGACGTACGACATGCAGGCGCTGGAAGCGATCGCGGCTCAGTTCGAGGTGCTGCTCACCAGTGCCTTGGTAGAGGAATCGACGCTCGACGCCTTGCGCCTCGTGCCGGTCGCCGACGCTTCACCTTCGCACGTGTCCCTGGCGTCCGCGCCGTCGCCTACGAACACGGCACTGATTCCGGACCGCTTTGCGGCAACCCTGACCGACAATCCCGATGCACCATGCGTCGTGGACGAATTCGCGATGCGGTCGCGTGCCGACCTTGATCGCATGGCATCGCACGTGGCGACGACCTTGCGGGACGAGGGGCTTGGCAGCGAGGCGCGCATCGGCATCTGTTTGCCGCGATCGGCACTGGTGGTGGCGGCGACGCTCGGCGTCTGGCGCGTGGGCGGCACTGCCGTGCCGCTGGAGCCGGAACTCCCCCAGCTCGCCCTGGCGACGCGAGTGCGCGAAGGACGTCTCGCCGCGCTGCTCGTAGCCAAGGGCACGGCGTTCGATGACACCACCTTCGATGACGGCGTGAGGCGGGTCGAGCTTGACACCGAGGCGCTCACAACCGGGACGCTTACCTCGGCGACCGCCGATGCCACGTCCGCCCCAGTCACCCGCGAGCAGCTCGCCTACGGCATTTTCACGTCGGGATCCAGCGGGCTGCCAAAACTGGTAGGTATCGATCACGGCGCCTTGGCGAGTTACGTCGGTGCGATCGAGGACCGCTTAAGACTTGAGTCTGACAAGGCCTATGCGACCGTCTCCAGCTTCGCCTCAGACCTCGGCCACACGGCCATCTTCCCGAGCCTTGCCACGGGCGGCACGCTGCACGTGATCGGCAGCGAGCGGATCATGGATCCTGATCGCCTGGCCGAGCGCTTGCGCACCGCACCGGTCGATGTGATGAAGATCGTGCCCTCTCATCTCGCCGCGCTGCTCTGCGGCAAGGACCCGGCCGACGTGCTGCCGCGAGAGATCCTCGTGTGCGGCGGCGAGCGCCTGCCGGCGGCGCTGGTGCGCCGCGTGCGCGAGCTAGCGCCCTCCCTGCGCCTCGTCAACCACTACGGGCCGACGGAAGCGACCGTGGGCGTGCTGACGCACGAGATCGAAGCGATCCCCATCGATCAGGCGCCGCCGCTCGGCGGGCCCTTGCCTGGCAACCGCGTCGAGGTGCGCGACGTCGCCGGGCAGCTCGTTCCGCGAGGCATTCCCGGGGAACTCTGGATCGGCGGACGACAGCTCGCCCATGGCTACCTGGAGTCCGCCGCGCAGACGGCAGAGCGCTTCTCCGGCCGCGCCGGCGAACGACGCTACCGCACGGGCGACCGGGTGCGCATGGACGCTGACGGTCTGGTGCATTTTCTGGGGCGCATGGATGAGCAGGTCAAGATCCGCGGCCTGCGGGTGGAGCCGGCGGAGGTCGAGCAGTGTCTGGCGACCCATCCGCAGGTGAGCGCCGCGGCCGTTTGTCTGGTCGAGGATCAGCTGGTGGCCTACGTCACCGGTGAGGTCGACCCGTCGGCGCTGGCGCCGTGGCTGACCGAACGCTTGCCCGCGGGGTTGGTGCCGGAACGGGTGCTGGGGCTGACGTCCTTCCCGCTCACGCCGAACGGCAAGGTGGACAAGGCGGCGCTGCCCGCACCGCCCCCGTTGGCGGAGGAGATTCCCTACGTGGCACCGGAGGGGGAGACCGAAGCCAAGCTAGCGACGATATTCGGCGAAGTGCTCGATCAGGAGCACGTCTCCGCGGGCGCGAGCTTCTTCCAGATCGGCGGTCACTCCCTGCTGGCCACCCGCGCCGTGAGTCGCATCCGCGCCGAGTTCCAGGTCGATCTGCCCTTGACGGCTCTGTTCGAGGCGCCCACGGTGCGCGGTCTCGCATCGAGGGTGCTGGGAGCGCCCTCGGCGCGCACGAGCACGACGGCGGACGCACCGCTAGCGATCGTCGATCGCGAGGCGCCTATTCCCCTGTCCTTCTCGCAGCGGCGCATGTGGCTGCTCGACCGCCTCGAACCGCAGGGGCGGGCCGCCTACGCGATTCCCATGGCGGTGCGTATTCGAGGGCCCTTCGACGCCACGGCGCTGGCGACGAGCGTGGCCGCCATCGTCGCGCGCCACGAGAGCCTGCGAACGGTGTTCGTCACCGGCGAGGACGGCGAGCCGCGCCAGCGGGTGCTGGCGGCGGAGGTGGCGCCGGAGGTCGGCGTCGAGACGATCGACCTGGCCGACGTGGCGCCCGAGGATCGCGAGCGCACCATCGGCCAAGCGCTCGCGATGCGCACGGCCGCGCCCTTCGATCTCGAACGCGGACCGCTGCTGCGGGTGGCGCTGGCGCAGCTGACGGCGCAGGACCACGTGCTGGTAGCGGTCTGCCACCACGTGGTGTTCGACGCCTGGTCGCGCGCCATCCTGCTCAAGGAGCTGGCGACGACCTACATGGCGAACGTCCGCGGCCTGCCCGACCCGCTGGCGCCACTGACCGTGCAGTACCCGGACTACGCCACCTGGCAGCGGGATTGGTTGGCGGGTGCCCAGCTCGAGGAGCAGCTCGCGTACTGGCGCGATACGCTGGCTGGCGCACCGTCGTTGCTGCCACTGCCCGCCGATCGACCGCGCTTGCGCCGCCCGACCCATCGCGGGCATCAGCTGCGCTTTGCCGTGGATGCGGCCACGGGCACGGCGTTGGCCGCGCTGGCGGAGGAGGAAGGCGCCACCCTGTTCATGGTGTTGTTGGCCGCCTTCGACGTGCTCCTGTATCGCCTGACGGGCGAGACGGACGTGGTAGTGGGCTCGCCGATCGCCAACCGACGGCGAGCCGAGTTCGAACAGCTGATCGGGTTCTTCAGCAACACGATCGTCCTGCGCACCTCGCTGCATGGGGTCGATAGCTTCCGCGCACTCGTGCAGCGGGTACGCCAGGTGGCGTTGGACGCGTACGCCCATCAAGATCTGCCCTTCGAGGAATTGGTGGAAGCGCTGCCAGTCACCCGAGATTTGTCTGCGAATCCCGTCTTCCAGGTGCTCTTCACCCTGCGCAACACGCCGCCGTCGCCGAGGACGGTCGAGGGGCTTACCTTCGAGCCGGTCGATGCGCCGGCGGCCGCCGCGAAGTTCGATCTGACGGTGCAGCTGGAGGAAGCCGCGGACGGTGGCCTCGTCGGCAGCTTCGAGTACGCGACGGACCTGTTCGATGAGCAGACCGTGGTCGAGTGGCAGGCTGGGTTCACCCACCTGCTGAGGGCGCTCGCGCGGGATCCGAGTCAACGCGTCCGGGGCGCACCGCTGGGACTGCCCGTGTCGGTGTGCGCGCCCGCATCCACGCCTACCCAACGGCCGAGCACCGTCGATGCGTGGTTCCGCGACGTGCTGCCCCGTCACGCGCAGTCGCCGGCGGTGGGGATCGGCGGTGAGTTCCTCACCTACGCGGAGCTCGATCGGCGCGCGGCGCTGCTGGCGGGCATCCTGCGCGCCCGCGGCGTGAGGCCTGAGGAGCGTATCGGGATCGCAGCCGAACGCGGGCCGGCGGAGTGGGTCGCCATGCTGGCGATCTGGCGTACGGGCGGCGCCTACGTCCCGCTGGACCCGGACTTCCCCCGCGAGCGTCTGACCTACATGGTGGCCAACAGCCGCATTCGCCTCGTTGTCACCAGCGGCGCACGCGCGAGCGATCTGGTGGAGAACGTGGAGACGCTGGCCCTGGATGATCCGGCGCTTTGGACGCAGGCATCGCCGGCGACGGACCAAGCGCCGACACCTGGGCGTCTGGCGTACGTTCTGTATACCTCCGGGTCGACGGGTGTGCCCAAAGGCGTCTGCGTCTCGCACGGGTCGGCCTGCTTCTTCCTCGAGGCGATGACCCAGCGCTTGGAGTGGAGCGCGGACGTTCGTATGCTCGCCGTGACCACCCTCGGCTTCGACATCGCGCTGCTGGAGCGGTGGGGACCGCTCCTCGTGGGCGGTTGCTCAGAGGTGGTCAGCGCCGACGAGGCGGCCGATGGCATCGCCCTGGCAAAGCGTCTCGCGAGCAGCGCCCCGAATGCGATGCAGGCGACGCCGGCGACGTGGCGCCTGCTGCGAGACGCGGCTTGGCCGGGGGCGATGGAGCTGACGGCCCTCATAGGCGGTGAAGCCTTGCCCGTCGAGCTGGCGGACTGGGTGCGGGCGCGAAGCGCGGCGGTCTGGAACCTCTACGGGCCCACGGAAACCACCGTGTGGTCTGCGGCGCATCGCCACGATGAAGGCGACGCGACGGGCCTCGTCAGTCTCGGCACCCCGCTGGGCGCGACGCACGTAGCCGTGCTGGATGCCGGCGGTCGACCCGTGCCTACCGGCGTGTGGGGCGAATTGGCCATCGGCGGCCCGGGCGTAGCGCGCGGGTATGAAGCACGCGCCGCCGAGACCGCCCGCCGCTTCGTGCCCGATCCGTTCGCGCGCACACCGGGCGAACGCCTCTACCTTACCGGCGACGTGTGCCGCCTGCGGCGCGACGGCACCCTGGCGTTTGGCGGGCGGCGCGATGGGCAAGTGAAGCTTCGGGGCCTGCGCATCGAGATCGGTGAGTTGGAGGCAGCCCTCGCGGACGTACCTCACGTCACCGCGGGAGCCGCCATCCTGCACGAGGAACAGCTGACGCTCTTCGTGGAGCCCGCCAGCGCGACCGGTGCGGGCGAACACGGTGGCGCGGAGCGCGCGGTGGCCGTGGCCCGAGGAATTGTAGAGAACGTGCGCAGCACCTTGCGGCAACGCTTGCCCGCCTACATGGTGCCGCAGCACATCGAGACGATTCCGGCCCTGCCGCTGACGCCGAACAACAAGATCGATCGCCGGGCGCTCACCGCGTTAGCGCGGGGTCAGCGCGGCGCATCGCGGGCCTACGTGGCACCGCGATCGGAGACGGAGGCGACCGTGTGCGAGATCTTCGCCGAGGTGCTTGGGCTCGAACGTGTGAGCGTCGAGGATTCTTTCTTCGATCTCGGTGGCCACTCGCTGTTGGCGACGCGGGTTGCCGTGCGCATGCGGGACCGCCTAGGGGTCGAGATTCCCTTGCGCGAGCTCTTCGATGCGCCGACGCCAGCAGCGCTCGCCGTGCGCGTGGGCGAGGGTGGGCTCGCCAGCGCTGGGGGAGGGTCGCGCGTCGCGCGGGCGCCACTGCGGGCGCTGCCCCGTCCCGCCGAGGTGCCGCTCAGTTACGCCCAGGAGCGGCTCTGGTTCGTCGATCAGATGAACCCGGGGGATGCGTCCTACGCCATCCCGATGGTCCTGCGCTTGAGCGGTCCGCTCGATAGCGATGCCCTCGGCGCATGCCTGCGGGCCGTGGTGGCGCGCCACGAGGTGCTGCGCACGACGTTCGCGTCCGTCGCGGGGCGGCCGGTGCAGATCATTCACCCCGCGGACTCCTCGCTCGCCGAGCAGGCCGCGGCGGTGCAAACGGCGGACTTGACCACCATCGAAGCGGGCGAACGGGATCAGCGCCTGCGCGAGTGGGTAGGTAAGGTGGCCCGTGAACCCTTCGACCTGGATGAGGGACCGCTGCTGCGCACGCAACTGCTGCGCCTCGGTGAGCGCGACCACGTGGTCATCCTCGTCATGCACCACATCGCCAGCGACGGCTGGTCCGCCGGCGTGCTCGCGCGCGAACTCACCGCGCTGTACGCGGGACGGGTCGCCGGGCTCGACGAGGTGCTGCCGCCCCTCGAGGTGCAGTACGCCGATTGGGCGATCCACGAGCGCACGGTGCTCGACGAGGCCGCCGTCGAGGAGGAACTCACGTACTGGCGCCAACGGCTCGCGGGGATGCCTTCGCGTGTCCTGGCGCCGGACGTCGAGCAAGCCTCGACGCCGGCGGAGTGCTCGTTCACCGTCGACGCGCGCGTGGCGGACGCACTCGACAGGCTGGCGGCGCAGGAGCAGGCGAGCCTATTCATGGTGTGTCTGGCCGCCTTTTCCCTGCTGCTCGGGCGCGAGGGTGACAGCGACGACATCGTGGTCGGCACGGACGTGGCCCACCGCACGCACACGGCTGCGGAGAAGCTCATCGGATTCTTCGTCAACGTGCTGCCGTTGCGCACGGACCTGGCGGGTCGCCCCACCTTCGCCGAGCTGGTCGGACGGGTGTGCGAGGTCTGCCTTGAGGCCTACGCGCACGAGGACGTTCCCTTTGCCCGGCTCGCCAGCGCCGTGAGCGATCGCCGTCAGGACGGGCGCACGCCGCTCATCCAGGTGCTGTTCGTGCTGCAGAACCTGCCCGCCGTACAGCTGCAGCTCGCCGAGCTGGAGGCGCAGGTGCTGGAGCTGGCCGCACCCACGACCAAGTTCGACCTCGCCTTTTTCTTCCGTCGCTCAGACGCGGGATTGAGCGGCACCTGGCGCTACGACGCCGGCAAGTTCTCCAGCGCACGGATCGAGCGCTTGGGGCAGCGCTTTGAGCAGCTGCTCAGCACGGTCGCCGCCGCTCCCCAGACCGTGATCGACGATCTCGATCTACGCACCGAACAGGAACAGATGGTGGATCAGCAACGGACCCAGCGACGGGCCGCGAGCCGCAAGGCTCGCCTCAAGCGCGCGTCGGCACGACCGGTGGCGCAGGTGGCGTCTTCGCCCGTGGTACCTGGAGCGACGATCGAGGGGCTCACGCGCGGCGAGGGCGCCGTGGCGCAGACGAGTGCTCCTTGGTGCGTGCACGCGCAGGGCGACGATGCTGATCTGGTGGCCTGGGTGCGCGCCGAGCGCAGTGCCGTGGAGGACGCGCTCACGCGGCACGGTGCCGTGCTTTTGCGCGGCGGACCCTTCCACGAGGAGACCGCCTTCGAAGCGCTGGGGCGCGCCTTGCTAACGGAACTGTACGGAGAGTATGGCGACCTGCCGCGGTCTCAGGTGAGCCGACGGGTCTACGGCTCAACGCCCTATCCAGCGGACCGGGCGATTCGCTTCCACAGCGAGAGCTCGCACCTCACCACGTGGCCCACGCGTATTCTGTTCGGCTGCGTCGTGCCCTCACAGACGCGGGGCGAGACGCCGCTTGCCGACGGTCGCGTCGTGCTCGACGCCTTGCCAGCCGAGGTTCGGGCGCGCTTCGTGGCGCGAGGCTTGCGCTACTCGCGGACCTTCACCGCCGGCTTGGACGTGCGCTGGCAGGACTTTTTTCGCGCCGAATCGCGCGATGAGGTCGAGGCGGCCTGCGCGCACACCGGCACCGAGTGTCAGTGGGATGCAGACGGCACGCTGCACATCGCCGACGTTCGCCCCGCCGTGTCCGACCATCCCGATCACGGTGGGCCGGTGTGGTTCAACCAGGTCGCCCTGCATCATCCGCATTACCTGGATGCCGGCGTCAAGGAAGCGCTGTTGGCCAAGTACGGCGTCGAGCGCCTGCCGCGCAATGTCACCTATGGCGATGGCTCGCCGATCAGCGAGGCGGATCTCGCCGCGATGGATCAGGCCTACGAGCGGGCGCGGGTGGAGTTCCCGTGGCAACGGGGGGACGTGCTGCTGCTCGACAACGAGCGCGTGGCTCACGGGCGCAATCCGTTCACCGGTGAGCGTCGCATCATCGTGGCGATGGGCCGCATGCGTGGGCCGGACGGGCAGGTGATCGCGCCGGAGACCTCGCCATGAGCATGACCAGCGGGTACTGGCTCTCGCCACAGCAGGAACAGGCGGTCGATGCGATCGCCCTGGCTGAGCCCGCGGCGGACGCCTCGGGTGAGGCAGGAACGATCGCGGCGGGCTACAGCCGCGCCGGCGTAGGGCGCGTGCAGCTGATCGTGCGCCCGGCGCAAGCGCTGGGTCTGGAGACGCTCATCGAGCGGGTGCGGCTTGCCCTCGCTCACCACCATGTTCTCTGCCTGCGACTGGTGCCGCGGGCGGGCGCGCGGCGTCCGCTCCAGACCTGCGTGGCGCCGGGGAGTGTGGATCCAGCCGCCGACGGCGTGGTCATCGATCTACCCAACGGCGATGTGAAGCAGGCGGCCACGCAGCAATGGCAGCAACCCTTCGACCTGACGCGCGAGCTCCCGCTGCGCGTGGTGCGCGTGAGCGGCGACGATGGCGTTCGCCTGGTGATCACCGCTTCAGCCCTCGCCCTGGACACGCCTTCCGCCGTCATGCTCGCGGGGGCGCTCTGCGCACCGGAGGCAGTGCCCGAGGTGGAGGATGAGGAGGCGCTCGACTGGTTCGGCGCATCCACCTTCTTCCGCGAGTGGCTGGAGGACGAGGACGACGAGGAGGCACGCGCGGATCGGGCGTACTTCGCCGAGCCGAGCGGTGAACCGCCGCCGTGGCCTCGAGTTGCCCCGACCGACGACGCCGATGCCAGCGGGAGCGGTTACGAACGGTTTGTGATCCCACTGCCGCCGACCCTCGTGGCGCGCGTCGGCGAGACCGCGGAAGACGCCGAGGCGATGTGGATCGCTATCTTCCTGGGTTTCCTCGCGCGCACGGGATCCACCGCACAGCCCGCGCTTCGCGTGGCGTCGAGCGGACGCGAGGCGATGGACGAGTTGGCGCCGCTGCTCGGGCCCCTCGCGCGGTGGTTACCGGTGAGCGTACGAATCGCCGGCGACGATGCCATCGCGCACCTTGCCTTACCGTTAGCCACGTCCCTCGAGCAAGCCCGCGAGCACGAACTCGGCTACCGCGAGCGGCCCGTGAACAGCAATCAGGGGTGGCGACCAGGCGACGGCCCTACGGCCTTACCCGCCTTCGCCTGGGTCGATGCGGACCTCGGGGGTTGCGGCGGGGTCGTGGAGCACGTGCGTGTCGCGGCGACGGACGCGCCGTGGACCTTACTCCTGGTGGACGGCGGACCCGCCAACGCGCCGCAGTTGGCGCTCGAGATCGATGTCGCGCGCGTGGCACCGGCGGCCGTCGAGGCGCTGACCGCCAGTCTTGCGACGTGGCTGCGCGCCGTCGACCGCCAGGGCATCGGCGCACGCCTTTGCGAGTATCCGCTAGTCGAGCCATCCGCGCCGTCGCCGACCGCTGACATCGCTGACGCGCCCCTGTTCCTGGAACGATTCCTCGCCGCGGCGGACCAGCACGCCGCCTCGCCCGCAGTGGTCGACGATACGCAGAGCGTGCCCTACGGCGAACTCGAGACGGCGAGCGCGGCCCTGGGCGCGGAGCTGCGCGCCGCCGGCGCCAGTGCGACCCGCCCCGTCGCGATCGTCCTGACGCGAACGCATCACGCCATCACGGCCATGCTCGGCGCTATGCGCGCCGGTGCGCCCTTCCTACCGTTGGATCCGGCGCTGCCCCAAGCGGCATTGCGCGCTCGGCTCGAGGACGCTGGCGCGGCGATCGTGCTCACCGAGTCCCTGCTGACCACGCGAATTCCGGGCGAATGGCCCCAACGCGCACTGGATGGCGTGCCGCCGGCACCGATCCCAACCGATAGGTCCCACGAGGCGAGTTTGCCGCTGCCGTCCGGTGAGGCGCCTGCGTACCTCCTCTACACGTCCGGGTCGACGGGCACGCCGAAGGCGGTGGTCGTGACCCATCGCCAGCTGGCGGAATACGTCCGCGCCATCGAGCAAGTGGTGGACGTGGGGGCGGGCGCGCGGTGGGGCAACCTGTCGACGCTCGCCGCAGACCTCGGGCACACGACCCTGTTTCCACCGCTCGTGAGCGGCGGCACCATCCGCCTGCTCGGCGAAGAGGCCATGGGTAACGCGCGGGTGTTGGGAGACGCTCTGCGTGAGGCACCCTTGGACGTCCTGAAGATCGTCCCCTCACACCTGGGCGCGCTCCTCGACGGCGCCGGTGACGCGCAAACGCAGCGGGCGATCCTGCCGCGTCAGGTGCTGCTGTGTGGCGGAGAGGCCTTGCCGCGTGCACTGGTGGACCGTGTCGCCGAAACCGTGCCCACCGTACTCAACCATTACGGTCCCACGGAGACGACCGTCGGCGCGGTGGTGGGCGATGCCCGTGCGGGGTCCGCCGAGGCGGCCGGCGCCGTGCCGATAGGCCACGCCCTGGGGCACGCACGGCTCTACGTGCTGGATCGCTACGGCTGGCCAGTGCCCGACGGGGTCGTCGGCGAGCTTTTCATCGGCGGGCCTACCGTTGCCGAGGGCTACCACAATCGGCCTGTCTTGACGGCCGCCCGCTTCCTACCGGATCCCTTCGCCGAGGCCCCCGGGGCGCGTATGTACCGCACGGGCGATCGCGTACGCCGTCTCGCGGATGGCGCTTTGGCCTATCTCGGGCGTACCGATTTCCAGCTGAAAGTGCGTGGCTTTCGCGTGGAGCCCGAGGAGATCGAGGCGGTCATCGCAGCGCACCTGGACGTCGCTCAGGTGGCCGTGGGGCCCGCCGGCCAGCAGACCGGCGCCGATCTGCGTCTGGCTGCCTGGGTCGCGCCGTCGACCGGCAAACGGCTCGAGTCCGGTGCGCTGCGCGAGTGGGTGAGAACCCACTTGCCCGTCTACATGCGGCCCGGCCACTGGGTGTTCCTGCGCACGCTGCCGCTGACCGGGAATGGCAAGATCGATCGCCAGGCGCTGCCGGCCCCGGAGGCGGAGCGGCCGGATCTAGAGACGCACTTCGTGGCGCCCCGTGGGCGCGTCGAGCGCGATATCGCGGCGATATGGGCGGAGCTCCTAGGGCTCGAGCGCGTTGGCGTGGAGGACAACTTCTTCGACCTCGGCGGCCACTCGCTGCTGCTCGTGCAGCTCATGAGTCGCCTCGAGTCCCGCTTCGCGCGAGAGATTTTGATCACCGAACTGTTCCGCTATCCCACGGTGGCGGCGCAGGCGCGGTGGATCGGTGATCAGCCCGCCGCGGGCCCACGTACCGCCTCGGACGGGGCACCCACAGCTTCGTCAGGCCGCGCAAGCGTCGTCACGCCGCCCGTCGCCCATGCCACGGACGCTCGCATCGCCGTGGTGGGCTTGGCGGCGCGTTTCCCGGAAGCGCCCACCGTGGACGCGTTCTGGGAGCACCTGCGCAGCGGGCGCGACGGCGTTCGGCGACTGGACACCGAGGCCCTGCGTGCCGCCGGCGTCGACGAGCGCCTGCTGAATGACCCGCGCTACGTGGCGGCGAGTCCTGTACTCGATGACATCGAGCTGTTCGACGCCAGCTTCTTCTCGATCTCGCCGCGCCAAGCGCAGATCATGGATCCGCAGCACCGCTTGCTGATGGAGCTGGCCTGGACGGCGATGGAGCATGCGGGCATCGCCCCGGGCCGCGAGGCGGGCCGTGTGGGCGTGTTCGCGGGCGCCGGCCTCGGCAGCTACTTCCTGACCAATCTCGCCACCTCGCCGGCGCTCCTAGCCAGCGTGGGCGCGACGGCCGTGCGCCACGCGAACAGGATCGATAACCTAGCCACGCGTATCGCCTATCATCTCGACCTCGACGGCCCCGCCGTCACCGTTCAGTCCGGCTGCTCGTCTTCGCTGGTCGCCGTGCACCTCGCCGCCCAGAGCTTGCGCAGCGGCGATGCGGACGTGGCCTTGGCGGGCGGGGTCACGGTCAACGCCCTGCAGGGCCGCGGCTACCGCTATCAACCCGGCGGCATCAACTCGCCCGACGGTCGCTGCCGCGCCTTCGATGCGCAGGCGGCCGGCACCGTCTTCGGCAGCGGCCTCGGCATGGTGGTGTTAAAGCGCCTGGACGATGCGCGCGCCGACGGTGACACGGTCCACGCGGTGCTGCTCGGCTCGGCAATGAACAACGATGGCGCCGGCAAGCCGGGCTATTCGGCGCCCGGTCTCGAGGGCCAGGCCAGCGTGATCTCCCACGCGCTCGCCCGCGCCGGCGTCGCCCCGCAGGAGATCGACTTCGTCGAAGCGCACGGCACCGGCACGCTCATCGGCGACCCCATCGAGGTCACCGCCCTGACGCAGGCCTACGGCGGGCAGCAGGCACTGCGCGGCACCACCTGGCTCGGCACCGTGAAGTCGAACATCGGTCACCTGGACGCCGCGGCCGGAGTGGCGGGCTTTATCAAGGCCGTGCTCGCCCTGTCCCATGGGGAGGTACCGCCGACGCTGCACTTCGAGCAGCCCAATCCCCGCCTGGCTCTGGAGCAGTCACCCTTCAAGGTGGTCACAGCGTGCGAGCCGTTGACACGGCCCCCGCCACAGCGCCGAGCGGGCGTGAGTTCCTTTGGCATCGGGGGCACCAACGTACACGCCGTGCTCGGCGGGCCACCGCCAGCGCCGGCGCGGGCGGCGACAGCGCTCGCCGACGAGGCGCGGTTGACCTGGCTCACCCTGTCGGCGCACCGGGAGGAGGCCCTCGCGCAGATCGGCGCGTCGCTCGCCGATCAGCTGGAGCGACGGCCGGACCTGACGCTGGACGACGTCGCCTGGACCCTCGCGACGGGACGTCGAGCGCACGCCTTGCGCCGCGCGGTCCTGTGTGTCGATCGGCAGGAGGCGATTCGGGCCCTGCGCGGCGAACGACCTGAGCACGTTCATAGCCGCACTGCATTGGCGCGGGATGCATCGGTGACCCTCCTGTTCCCCGGCCAGGGGGCGCAGACGCCCGGCATGGCCGCGCAGCCTTACGCCAGCGACGCGGTGTTTCGCGAGGCCTTCGAGGAGGTGCTGCAGGCGATGGAAGCGGCGCTCGCGCGCGTGGGAGTGGATGTGCCGCAGGGCCTGCGCACGCTGCTGCTGGATCCCCATGCGGCCGACGGTGAAGCGCTGCTGGCGCGCACGGAGTGCGCCCAGCCGGCGCTGTTCGTGCTCGAACTGGCCCTGGCGCGGGCGTGGTCCGCACGCGGCGTCCACCCGGGCGCGCTGCTTGGGCACAGCCTCGGCGAGCTGGTGGCGGCGACCCACGCCGGTGTGTTCACCCTCGAGGATGCGGCCTACCTGGTCGCACTGCGGGGCCAGCTGCTGGCCGCCCAACCGAAGGGCAACATGCTCGCCGTGCGCGCTAGGCGGGACGAGGTGGAGGCCCTGCTGGCACGAGAGGAGAGCCCCGACGTTCACGTCAGCGCAGTCAACGGATCGACTGATGTGACGGTCGGAGGCGATGAGCCCTCGATTACCGCCTTCGCTGCACTCCTCGATGCGCAGGGCGTGCGGTACCGTCAACTGCCGACCTCTCACGCCTTCCACGTGCCGGCGATGGCGCCCGCCGTCGAGCCCTTCCACGCCGCGCTCGCGGGCGTTGAGCGACAGCCACCGAACACGCCTATTGTCTCCGCCCACACGGGGCGCTGGATGAGCGCCGAGCAAGCGCAGGATCCGGCCTTCTGGGCGGCGCAACTCGTGTCGCCGGTACGTTTCGCCGATGCGCTCACGAGCCTTGTGGAGGCGACGGACGCGATCGGTCTGGAGGCAGGCCCCGGACGGGCGCTGACGACACTGGCTGCGCGTCACGGCGAGCTGTCGGTGGTCCCCACCTTGCCTGGGGATGCGAACGGCGGCGACCCGCTGACGCAGGCGACGTCGGCGCTCTGGTTGCGTGGCGCCAAGCTCGATTTCGCACAGGCACTTGCCGGCGGGCGCGGCCGTCGTGTGCCGTTGCCTACCTATCCTTTCGCGCGGGAGCGCCATTGGGTCGATCCGGTGCCGGGGGCGGATCTGTTCGGCCTTCGCAGTGCGACCCCCGCGGCGATCGAGCCGCACACGGTGGCGACCGACGGGGCGGTTAGCCCACCGGAGACCGTCGCGAAGGCGGCACCTGCGATGCGCTCCACGCCCTACGTGGCGCCAGCGGGCGATCTTGAGCAGTCCGTGGCCCAGATCTGGGAGCAGGTGCTGGGGATCGCCGAGATCGGTCGTAACGATGACTTCTTCGAACTCGGCGGCGATTCACTGCAGGCCCTGCAGGTGCTCGCGCTCCTGCAGGAGGCCGGCTTCGGCGTCGATCCCGCGGATCTTTTCGAGAGCCAAACCGTCGGTGCGCTCACTGCGGTGCTGCGTCCGGTGGAGGGCGAGCACGGTGCGGCGGCGGCGGGCGCGTCCGACGATGAGACGGCGACGCGGGTGATACCTACGGAGTACGTTCGGGCCCTGAACGAAGCGCGAACTCCCGAGGCGCTTGTGGCGTCGGTGCAGCGCAGGGGCTCGGCGCGCCCGCGTCGCATCGTATCGTGGACAACGCAACAACGCCGATGGCTGGCCGCTGGCGGGGCACCCGTACACGTAGGGCTTGCCGCGCCGGACGAGGCGCAGGGCAGGGCCCTCAGTGAGGCCGCCCTTGCGGCAGCGGCCCACGCCTGCACGAGGCGCCACGGGTGTCTGCGCCTTCGCGCCGCGCACGCCCAAGGCGATTGGGTGCAGCGCCTGGTGAGCGAAGCGCAGGCCTCGTGGCTCGTCGCCACCCACACCCTATCGCCCGAGCGCACCCGCACTGACGTGCTTCGTGAGATTGCGCGGACCCTGGACCCGGTGGCAGGCCCGGTCGCCGCCGCCATCCGCTTGGAGGCGGACGAGGCGGTTGAGCTGGCCGTACTCGTGCACGGTCTTGTCGCTGACGCATGGTCCGTTGAGCCGCTGCTCGGTGATCTCATCGCTCACCTCGCGGCCTCGGCCGACGCCCCGGCCGCTGAGGTTGCCACCCCCGATAGCGCCGGCGCGGATCCTGGCGCCAGGTGCTTCGCTGAGCACGCCGACGCGTCGCTGTTGCGAGCGCTGGAGGCGCCCGCGCCGACGACGAATCGCCACACGGACAGCAAGCTCCCCCGCGACATGCCCCTCGGCGAGGCGCGTGCGGGCGGCGTAGCGACGCTAAGCCAGCCCTTGGCGTGCGAGCCCGAGTCTCTCCCGGTATTGGTGGCAGCGGTTGCCGAGGTGGTCGGCGAGTGGAAAGGGGTGGCCCAGGCGACCCTCGCGGTGGCCGTGGATGAGCGCGACGCGGTGGCGTACCCGACGGGCGCCGTGGGGGCCTACACCCGGTACGTCGATGTGCAGGTCAATGCCGCGCTTGGGTCCTGGCCGCCCACGGTGGAAACGGTGCGGGCAGCGCTGGACGCCGCGGTCGACGGAATGCTCGACGGGTACGATCAGGCGGCGGAGGTGCTGGTGCGCGAGTGCCCAGCGATCGGCGATCAGGTCGCGGGCTGGTCACGGCTGAGGGCGCCCGTGCCTGCGCCGTGGTCCTGCCCCAAGGCACGGCGCCATCCCTTGTTGGAGATCGACGTGGTCCGTGATGCCTCGTCCGCGCCGGGCGTGCACCTGGCGATCACCTACTCGCCACAGGTGCATCGTGCCGACTCGGTTGCCGAGCTCGCGGCGAACACCGCGGCGATCCTGCAGCGCACGGCGGTGACGGTCGAGGCTGATGTGCCCACGGATGTTCGGGCCTGCGACGAGAGCCCGGCCCCCATCGACACTGGCGAGCTTGCTGCGGCGGAGAGGCAAGCGAATGGCGGCGACGCTCCCACTGCCGTGAGTGCCACCCAGATCAATGCCAATGACCTAGAGCGCCTGTTGGCCCTCGCGCAGACGGCGACGCACGATGAGCGACGCGAGGAAGACGCCTCATGACGAATTCCCCCGACGTCGAGGACATCTATGAGCTGACCCCGGCGCAGGCGGGCATGCTCTTTCACACGCTCGCCAGCCCGGGCACAGGCACCTACGTGCAGCAGCTGTGGTGGACCCTGGAGGGCGAACTGGACGCGACCGAGCTCGCCCAGGCCTGGGAGCGCGTAGCCGCGCGCTACGGCGTGTTGCGCACGAGCTTCCACTGGGAGGGCCTAGAGCGTCCCTACCAGATGGTTCACCGCCGCGTGCGAACGCCGGTGGTGGATGAGGACCTCAGTGGACTCGCGGCGGCTGAGCAGGCAGCGCGCCTAGGGGAGATATTGACTGCCGACAGGCGCGCGGGCTTCGACCTCACGCGCGCGCCCGCCGTGCGCTTGCATCGCTACCGCCTAGGCGCGCAGCGCCAACGCATCATGGTGACCTACCACCACATCCTCCTCGATGGGTGGTCCGTGCCGGTGGTCTCGCGCGAGCTGCTGCTCGAAGTGGCGGCAGCGCGCGAGGGCAAGCCGCTGTCGCTGCCACCCTCGGTGCCGTTCTCGACCCACGTCAGGCGGGTGATGGCGGCGGACCAGACAGCGGCGACCGAACACTGGCGCCAACGCCTCGGGGACTTCACGGCCCCAAGCTACGCGGGCGTGATGGCCCGTGCCTCGCGCGATGGGGACAAAGCCACCGCGGTAGCTAAGCAAGCCGTCACCCTGGACGCCGAAGCAGCCGAGCGCGTCGAGGCGGCAGCACGCCAGGCGGGGGTGACCCTCGGCACCATGGCCCTTGGGGCCTGGGCCATTGCCCTGTCGGGCCTCAGTGGGCGCAGCGACGTGTTGTTCGGCGTGACCTCGAGCGGGCGCGATGCGGCCGCGGCGACGGCGATCGCTGGCGCGAAGGCGACGCCGACCGTGGGCATGTGCCTCACGACGCTGCCGCTGCGCGCCGACCTTGGCGCGTCGCCCACTCTTCGCGAGTGGCTGCGCGATCTGCAGCGTCGCCAAGCCGAAGATCGGCGCTACGAACACACACCGCTCACTCAATTGCGCGGCTTGGCGGAATTGCCGGGTGACACCTCGCTGTTCGACAGCATCGTCGTGGTGGGCAATACGCCTCTGGCCACGCTGGAGCAGGCCGCGGGCCGTTTCAGCGGGCTGCGCATCACCGAGCTCGGGGACTACGAGAAGACGAACTATCCGTTCACGCTCATGGTCTCGCCAAGAACGGGTATCGCCGTGCAGGGGCTCGGGGGTACGGGGACGGACCCTCAGGCGGTGGCCTGCGCCGTGCAGCTGTTCGCGCGCGTGCTTCAGACGCTACCTGATTGTCTCGACAAGTCTCCCCTACGGGTCCCGCTGGCCGACGGCGTGGACGCCACCGCGCCGTCAGCCGCGACCGAGGCGCTGCGCGACGCACGCGATCCCCTGCCTCGGGTGTTGCACTACGGCGCCACCCAGCCGGACGCCGTCGCCTTGACCTGCGACGATGTCAGCGTGAGCTACGCAGAGCTCTCCAGTCGGGTACGTGCGCGGGCGCGGCAGCTGCACGCAGCGGGGGTCGAGGCGGGGGATCGTGTCGCGGTTGCAGCCGAGCCCGGGATCGATCTCGTCGAGGCATTGCTCGCGGTGCTTCACATCGGCGCCACTTGCGTGCCACTGGATCCTGAGCAGCCCGCGGGGCGACGCCGGCGGATGTTGCAGACGGCCGCGCCGGCGGCAGTGTTGGCCAGCAGTACCTTTCGTGAAGCCCTGGCTTCTGTAGTACTTCCGGCCTCGACGGGCGCGTCTGTGCCGATTTTGCTGCTGGATGATCCAGCACCTGATAATAACGATAGCATTGAGCTGCAACGATCGATGCAAGACAACACGCTCTCCCGAGCTGCGTACGTGCTGTTCACGTCGGGTTCCACCGGCGCGCCCAAGGGCGTCGCGTTGCCTCTCCACACGCTGGCGCGCCTCGTCGAGTGGCAAAACGCACGCTCGGGTGCCGAGGCGTGTGCTGTCACCCTCGCGCTGGCACCGGTCGGCTTCGATGTCGCTTTCCAGGAGCTGCTGTCGACACTCGCTGCAGGGGGGCGTCTGGTCATCGCAAATCGGGCCCAGAGACGCGATCCTAACGAAATCCTTAAACTTATCGACGCCGAAGGTGTCACGCGCTTGTTTGCGCCGTGCATCATGCTCGACGCGATCGCGCAGGCCGCGCCCGGCCGGGCGCAGGCTAGCCGGTCGCTGCGGGAGGTGGTGACAGCGGGTGAGGCTTTGCGCGTCTCTCCAGCGATGCGACGCTGGTTGGCCCAGGCGCCCGGGGTAGTGTTGGACAACCAGTACGGCCCCACGGAGGCACACGTGGTGTGCGCGCACCGGCTGGAGGGCGACCCGGACGGATGGGAGGAACTGCCGCCGATCGGTCACGCCCTGCCAGGCATGCGTCTGGAGGTGCTCGACCGCGCCGGCCGGCGCCTGCCCGCCGGTATTGTGGGTGAACTGCACATCGCGGGCGCCGGCCTCGCCCACGGCTACCTGGCAGATCCGCAGCGCTCCGCCAAGGCCTTCCTGCCCGATGCCCATGCGAGCGATGGCGGTCGTAGCTACCGGACTGGTGACCTCGTGCGACGGCGAGGGGACGGCAGTATCGCGTTCGTCGGGCGTCGCGACACGCAGGTGAAGCTGCGTGGGTTCCGCGTCGAATTCGGCGAGATCGAGTCGACGATCGCGCGGCACGAAACGGTACGCAGCGCCGCCGTGCGCGTGCAGACGGGCGCGGATGGACGTGCAGTGCGGTTGATCGCGTACGTGGTGCTCACCCCCGGGGGTTCGCTCGAGGCGCTGCAGGTCTGGCTGGCGGACGAGTTGCCGGGCTACATGCGGCCCGACCTGTTCGTCCCGCTGACCGAGATGCCGCGTAGCGCGAACGGCAAGCTCGACCGCCGGGCGCTGCCTGAGCCCACGCAAGATCTGGCGAGCGGCGGGCGCGATGCGGTCGAGCCGCGCACGGAGATGGAGCGGCTCATCGCCGATGAGATGGGCCGCGTGCTGGGACGAGACACCGTGGGCGCCCACGAGGACTTCTTCGAACTCGGCGGCCACTCCCTGGCGGCGATCCGCGTCGCCACGCAGCTACGCAGCGTGTTGGGCCGGGACATTCCCGTGGTGAAGCTGTTCGAACAGGCGACCCCTGCCAAGCTCGCCGCGTGGGTGGAGGCAGTAGGTGTGGAGGATTCAGCGCTCGCGATCGCGCCGGTCCGCGGCGAACTGCCACAGGAGAGACCGCTGTCGTCGGCGCAGGTGCGCCTGTTCACGCTCAACCCGCAGGTGCCGCCGACGCACCGCTTCTACCACACGGTCACAGCGCGCCGCCTGCGCGGCCCCTTGGAGGTGAAGGCGCTGGAGGCAGCCCTCGACGTGGTCCAAGCGCGACATGAACCGCTGCGCACAGCCTTCGACGTGCAGCAGCTATCGCCCCTGCGTGTGCGCAAAAGGGTGCTGCGGCCCACGACGGTAGCCTTGTCGTTTGTGGATCTCAGCGATCGGAGCACATTGGCGCGCGAGTATGCGGTACGCGAGCGGGCTGAGGAGGATTTTGCAGAACCCTTCGATCTGGCGTTGGGTCAGCTCCTGCGTGCGACCCTCCTTCGCCTTGAGCCCGAACACCATGTGCTGATAGTCGTTTGCCACCAGCTGGCGTTCGACGCCTGGTCGCGCGAGGTGATGTTGCGCGATATCGAGCAGCACTACCTAGCGGCAACGGCAGGCACGGGCGCCTCGGTGGCGTCCGAGGATGAAGTCGACAACCGCTTGCGCTACGACGATCTCGTCGCCTTCGAGGGAGAGCTTCTCGCGAGCGAGCAGGCGGTGGAACGTCTGGCCACCGCGCGCGCACGGCTCCTAGGGCCCAACGAGCCGTTGGCCTTCGACACCGACCATCCACGACCGGCCGTGAAGACCTTTGAAGGGATCGTGCTGCCGGTCCGCATACCGCTAGGCCTGACTGCCAAGGTGCGGGAGCTGGCGCGCACCGCCGGGGTCACCCTCTACATGGCGCTGCTCTCGCTATACGCGGTGTGGCTGCACGCGTATTCGGGGCAGCACCGATTGCGGATCGGGTCCTCCAGTGCCGGGCGACGTCATCCCGCAGCTGAGCAACTCGTTGGACCCTTCAACGACTTCCTGGTGCTACCGATCGACCTGGAGGGCAACCCGAGCTTCCGCGAATTGATGCTACGGGTCCGCCGCGTCGCCCTCGAAGCTCACGCCGACGGCGAGGTGCCGTTCACACGCCTGGTCGACGCCCTGGGGTTGCCCGAGGATCTGTCGCGTACGCCGGTGTTCCAGGCGATGTTCACCTACAAGCGCTTTCTCGACCGCCCCGAAGGCCGCCTGGGCGATCTGACCGTAGAGGGGCTGCACGTCGACTGGCTGACGGCGCGCACCGATCTGACCTTGTCCCTACTGGACGATGGCGAGGAAATCGTCGGCTTCCTCGAGGCCAGTGCCGAGCTCTTCGATCGGGACCGCATGCTCCTGCGCCTGCAGCACGCCCAGGTGTTGCTAGAGGCCGCCGCACGCGATCCCGACGCGCCGCTGGCGACGCTGCCGCTCACTGCGGCGGACGCTTTGCGCTACGACTCCCTGTCATCGCTCTCGCCCGAAGAGCAGCGTTACCTGGACGCGCTTACTCAGCGTCACCAGTCTCGGACCAAAGGCTCTCGATCATTGATCGCAACCTATCATGACCGTTGGGCCGATGAGCGCTTCGTGGCCGGCTACCGCGACTCCCTGCGCGCCGTGGCCTACCCGGTCTTCGCGGACCGTGCCGAGGGCGCGCGCCTCTACGATGTGGATGGCAACGCCTATATCGACCTGACCATGAGTTTCGGCGCGACGCTGTTCGGCCATGCGCCTGGCTTCCTGCGCGACGCGCTGACGAAGGAAATCGAGAAGGGCTTCGCCCTGAGCTCACCGTCGCCGAGGGCTGGCGAAGCCGCGGCGCGACTACAGCAGTTCATTCCCGCCGAGCGCGTGGCGTTGCTGGGCACACGGACGGAGGCGGTGATCGTGGCGGTCCGCGCCTGCCGCGCCGCGACTGGCCGCAGCAAGGTGGTCGTCTTCCGCGGGGCCTACCACGGCAATGCGGATGAGATGCAGTACGCGCCGAACCCCTTCGATCCCGGCGCACGGCCGCCGGGGATTCCCGAGGCGCTTGCGGGTGACGTGCTGGTACTCGACTACCTCGAAGCGAGTGCGTTGGAGGCCATCGCGCTCAATGGGGGCGATATCGCGGCGGTGCTCGTCGAACCTGTGCAGAGCCAGCTGGCGGTGCGCTTGGGCGATGACCCCGCCACGTTCCTTACGCACCTGCGCGAGCTCACATCGCGGCTGGACGTGCCGCTTGTGGTCGACGAGACCGTGTTTGGTCTACGCGCGCACCCCAGCGGCTGCCAGGGGGTCTTCGGGATCGATGCGGACCTGGCGGTGTACGGCAAGCCGTTGGCCAATGGCCTGCCCGTGGGAGCCGTGGCCGGACGGGGCGAGTTCATGGACCGTATCGACGGAGGTCCGTGGATGGGCTCGTCAGGCGGGGAGCTGGCGGGCGATCGTATCGCTGCCGGCAGCACCTTCGGTGGCCACCCGCTCACGATGGCAGCCGCGTGTGCGGTGCTCGGCGAACTCGAACGGCTCGGTCCCGGATTCCAGCGGCAGCTGAATGCGCGCACGGCAGACCTGTGCGAGCGCATCAACGGCTGGCTGCAAGCCGAGGGCGCACCCCTGCAGATGACCCACTTCGCCTCGCGCTTCGGCTTCGTACCCCTAGGCGGCAGTGATCTCGGCCCGCTCCTGCGCCTGCACCTCCTGGAACGGGGCGTCTACCTGCGCGGCGACTGCGGCTCCCTCTCGTCAGCGCACACGGACGACGATCTGGCGATCATCGAGGGTGCCGTACAAGACACGGTGCGCACCCTTGCCGCGGCCGGTTTCCGGCTCTAAACCACTTCCACTCAACACCGTACCTGGGACAGGCATAAACGATGGACGAAGAAGACAACACCCCGGTGAAGGCCGTGATCAACCACGAAGAGCAGTACTCGATATGGCCCCTCGATCGGGAGGTGCCCCTGGGCTGGCGCGATGCCGGCAAGGAGGGAACGCGCGAGGAGGTGCTGTCCTGGATCGAAGAGGTCTGGACCGACATGCGGCCGCTCTCCCTGCGCGAGCAGATGGATGGTCAGTCGTAGCGGGGCTGCTCGCTGCCCAACAAACCGCCGGCAGAGCGCCCCGGTGACGCGATGAACGTGGTCCACACCTTGCTGAGCCATTCGCCGCGTTCGTTCGTAGGCGCTGGCGTACTCGGTCTGGCGTCGGGTGTTGGCTCGGCGGGGATGCTAGCGCTGGTGAACACGGCGATCGCGAACCCGGCGCCTTCCACCGCCGGTGCGGGCCTGCGTTTCCTGTTGGTTGTGCTGCTGGTGATGGCGACGACGGCGGCATCGCAGATGGTGATCGTGCGCCTGGCGCAGGGCGTAGTGCTGGATCTGCAGCGTCGGCTGGTCGGCGCCGTGCTGCAGGCCTCTCTGCCCGCGCTCGAGCGTATCGGCACCCCGCGCCTACTGGCCGCCCTGACCGCCGATGTGGACGCCGTGTCGCGCGCCGCGCCGTGGGTGGCGGGGCTGTGGGTGAATGCGCTCGTCCTGCTCGGCTGCCTCGCCTATCTCGCCTGGCTCTCGCCTACTGTGTTGGCGGTGCTGTTGGGGGTTCTCGTCCTCGGGGGCTTCACCTATCGCGTGCTGTTGGCGCGGGGGCTGGGCTGGATCCGCAAGTCCCACGAGTCGCGCGATGCGCTCTACCGGCACTTCCGTGCGTTGCTCGGCGGCATCAAAGAGCTGAAGCTCCATAGGCCGTGGCGTGCGCGCTTCTTCCACGAGCTGTTCGCCACGGATGCGGAGCGCTTCCGCGACGCGCGGGTCAAGGGCACCTCGATCTTTGCGATCACCGGTGCCTTCGGCGTCACTCTGTTCTTCCTGGCGATCGGACTCCTTGTCTTCGTCCTACCCGGTGTGACCACGGTGAGCGATGCACTGCTGATCAAGTATGCAGTGACGATCCTGTTCATGATCACGCCGCTGCGCGGCCTGTTGAACGCCGTGCCGGAAGTGGAGCAAGCGAACGTAGCCCTTAGGCGCGTTGACGCCCTTGGTCTTGACCTGCAGGAGGCGCCGCGTGCTCTGCAGACGTCGGTGACAGAGGCGTCGGCCGGACCGCGGTTCCAGCGCCTGTCCTTGGAGCAGGTGACGTTCGAGTTCCCTGCACGTGGCGACGAATCCCCCTTTGCACTCGGGCCCATCGACGTCGAACTGCAGGCAGGGGAGCTGGTCTTCATCGTCGGCGGCAACGGCAGCGGCAAGTCCACGCTGGCGAAGGTGCTAACGGGACTCTACCCGATCACCGGGGGGCGGCTGCTGCGCGACGGGGCGGTGGTTGGTGACGATACGGATGCAAGCGCAGGCGTTCCAAACGCACACGCGGTCTCCATGGATGAGTACCGAGCGCTGTTCTCCGGCGTCTTCGCCGACGGTTTCGTGTTCGATGAGCTGTTAGGTCCCGCGGTCGACGAGGGCGGTGGCGAGGCGGTGCAAGGGCTGCTGGAACAGCTTGAGCTCACGCGCAAGGTCGAGGTGACAGGGCGCCGCTTCTCCACCACGGCCCTCTCCAGCGGTCAGCGCAAGCGCCTTGGGCTGCTCGCCACGTGTCTCGAAGACCGACCCATTTACCTCTTCGACGAGTGGGCGGCCGAGCAAGACCCGCGCTTCAAGGACGTGTTCTACCGCACTTTGCTGCCGGAGTTGGCGCGGGCGGGCAAGACGATCGTCGCCATCACCCACGACGATCGGTACTTCGCCTGCGCCGATCGGATCTTGCGAATGGAGGATGGGCAGATTCTGCCGGAGGACTCGCCGACCGTGGCGAGGCAGGCGACGTGAGTGCGGATTTTGTGAAGATGCTGCGGGAGCGAGCGCAGCGTAGTCCGGAGCGAGTGGCGTTTCGGTTCCTGGCCGATGGCGAGACCGAGGTGCACGTGATGACCTTGGGGGCGCTGGAGCATCGCGTGCTCAAGCTCGCTGAACGGCTGGTGAGCGAGGTCGAGGCCCGGGGCGAGCGGGTGCTGATTCTGGTCCCACCCGGTGAGCTGTTCGTGGTGGCGTTCTTCGCGTGCCTTTACGCAGGGTCGGTCGCCGTCCCCGTGGCACCGCCGCGCCGTGCGCGCGGGGACGGGAAGCTACGGGCGATCTGCGATCGTGCAAATGCCGCAGTGGTCGTCTCCACCAACGAGCTGTGGGACAGGGTGCTGGCCGGCGATGAGCTCACCCACGCCCAGCGGGACGCCTTGCGCTGGCTCGATATCGAGGCAGAGGCCACAGGCAGCGCCAGCCCGGAGTTCTCCCCCATCGAGGTGTCAGCGCGGGATCTTGCTTTCCTGCAGTTCACGTCGGGGTCCACAGGGAACCCGAAGGGCGTGCAGATTTCTCACGCCAACCTGCTGGCCAATGCGCGCGCCCTAGCGGAGCGCTTTGGCGACACCGAGGAGACGATCTCGGTCAACTGGCTGCCGCCGTACCATGACATGGGCCTCATCGGTGGCATCCTGCAGCCCATCTATCTCGGCGCGCAGACGGTCATCATGTCGCCTAACGCGTTCGTACAGCGGCCCTTGCGCTGGCTGGAGGCGATCTCCACCTACGGCGCCACGACCAGCGGGGGGCCGGACTTCGGCTACGCCCTGTGCGCCGAGGCAGCGCAGTCCGTGTCGGTCGAGGGGATCGATCTGCGTTCCTGGACCCTGGCATTTACGGGCGCCGAGCCGGTGCGCGCGTCGACACTGGCACGCTTCGCCCGGGCGTTCGCCCCCGCGGGCTTCGATGCCAGTGCCTTCTACCCCTGCTACGGCATGGCCGAGACCACCCTGTTCGTGAGCGGTGGCCGGCGCGGCGCAGGCGCTAATGTACTGCGCGTGGACGCACAGGAGCTGCAGCAGGGCCGTGTCAACACCATCGCTGAGGGGGGGCGACAGGTCGTCGCGTGCGGGCTGCCCGCCGTCGATGACCTATTGATCGTGGCGCCGTGGGGCAAGGAGATTCTCGGTGAAGGGCGTGTGGGCGAGGTGTGGGTGCGTGGTCCGCAGGTCGCCAACGGCTACTACGGTGATGACGAGGCCACGCAGGAGGCCTTCGGCGCCATCCTGGCGAGCGCCGACGGGCCATACTTGCGCACAGGGGACCTCGGGTTTCTCGACGATGGGCAACTCTTCCTCACAGGACGTTGCAAAGATCTGATCATCCTGCGGGGTCGCAATCTCTATCCGGCGGACATCGAGGAGAGCGTGACGGGCGTAGATGAGGCGCTTCAGCAAGGCGCTGTGGCGGCGATCGCCGTGCCCGAGGGTGCGCTCGACGATGCAGCTGCTGGTGAGTCGGGCGAAGGTGCCAGCGGCGACGGGGAGCGGCTCGTGGTCGTGGCCGAGGTGACCCGAACCGCCCGGCGCAACACGGACGCTGAACGTATCGGTAAGGCGATCCGGCGGGCTGTCGTCGATGCCCACGCGGTGGATTGCCACGCGGTGGTGTTGCTGCGTCCCGGCGCGCTGCCACGGACCTCCAGCGGCAAGGTCATGCGCCTCGCGACCCGCGACGCATTGGTGGATGGCGGTCTCCGGGAGCTCGCTCGATGGACGGTACCGAAAGCCGACATCGCTCAGGACACCGGGCCGCTCCCTACGCACGACGCACCCCACTCGCTGGCGGCCCTGCGCCAGCGCCTGATCGCAGAGGTGGCGCAGGCGAGCGGCGTAGCGCCCGGCGCCATTACGGCGGGCGAACCCTGGGCAGCGTATGGGATAGACTCCCTTGAAGGTGTGCGGCTCGTGGAGCGCCTCGGCGCATGGGTGGGACGACATCTGCCGCCCACGCTGCTCTACGACTTTCCCACGATCGACGCCCTAGCTGCCCATCTGTCTTTAACTGGAGCAGCACGCCAAAGCGCTACACCCGACGCACCAAGTACGGATGCGGCTGAGGATGCCGTCGCGGTCATCGGTGTGGCGGCGCGCTTTCCGGGGGGCGAGGACGCCTGGCAGTGGTTCGAGGGGCTGGTGGCAGGGCGCGATGCCATTGGACCGGTGCCTAGCACACGGCCCGCTGCCGACCGCTGGCGGGATGCGGCGGAGCGAACACCGACGTTAGCAGAGGGCGGCTTTCTTCCTGACATCGATGCGGCCGAAACGGCGCTCTTCGGCCTATCGCCCCGCGAGGCACGCCACACAGACCCTCAGCAGCGGCTGTTGCTGGAGACAGCCTGGCGCGCCCTTGAGGATGCGGCGATTGCGCCCAAGGAACTCGCCGGGACCAACACGGGTGTCTTCATCGGCATCAGTTCGCAGGATTACGCCCGCTTGCTAGTCGCCGACGGCGGCGGTGCGGAAGGTCGCATGCCAGTCCATGCCGGTACCGGCAACGCCATGAGCGTCGCCGCGAACCGCCTGTCCTATCGCTTCGACCTGCGCGGGCCAAGCCTGGCGGTGGATACGGCCTGTTCGTCATCGCTGGTGGCCGTCCACCAGGCCTGCGCGAGCCTGGCGCGTGGCGAGTGTTCCGCTGCGCTGGTCGGTGGCGTCAATCTGCTGCTATCACCAGACCTATCGGAGGTCTTTGCCGAGGCGGGGATGTTGTCGCCCGGCGCACGTTGCCGCACCTTCGATGCTCGCGCCGACGGTTACGTTCGTGGGGAAGGTTGTGGCGTGGTGGTCTTGAAGCCTCTTGAGAAGGCGCTGGCCGACGGTGATCGAGTAATGGCGGTCATCCGTGGCAGCGCAGTCAATCAGGACGGCCGATCGAACGGGATGACCGCGCCGAATGGTCACGCTCAGGAAGCGGTGATGCGCGCCGCGCTCACCCGCGCCCGCCTGCAACCTCACCAGCTCGACTACATAGAGGCGCACGGCACGGCCACGTCCCTTGGCGACCCGATCGAGGCGCATGCGCTGGCACGAGTGTTCGGACTGCCTGAAGGCGACCGCCCGGCGCCCCTGCGCGTTGGCTCGGTCAAGAGCAACATCGGGCACCTGGAGGCAGCCGCTGGGATCGCTGGGCTAATCAAGGTAGTGCTTAGCTTGGCCACGGAGCGGTTGCCCGGGCAGTGCCATTTCGAGGCACCGAATCCCCACGCGCCTTTGGTAGCGCCGGGGGAGGGCTCCGATGGGGCGTTGCAAGTGCAGGCGGACAGTGCCGATTGGCCGCGGGGCCCGCGCCGGCGCCGCGCCGGCGTGAGTTCCTTCGGCTTCGGCGGCACCAACGCCCATGTGGTGCTGGAGGAAGCACCGGCTGCCGCGTGCGTGGCGCCTGCCGATCAAGCAGCGGGCACCTCGGTCGCGGGTATCAGCACGGATGTCGCAACGGCCGTGGGGGTGTGGCTTTGCGAGCGTGATCGCGATGCACTAGCCGGGCTTGCCGCGGCGGCGGCTGAGGCGCTGAGTACTCGGAAGGTCACACTCGAAGCGCTCGCGCGTCAAGCCAACCAGGGTCGCCCACGATTCGATGCGCGCATGGCGCTGGTGGCTCGTGACGAGGCCACAGCGATCACGGCGCTGCGCAAGTTCGCTCATGGCGAAGCGGATACGCGCGTGATACTCCCACCCGCGGCCTCGGAGGCACTGGCGGCGATCGATCCAGGCCGCCCACGGATTGCCTTCGCCTTCCCAGGGCAGGGCAGTCAACGAGCGGGAATGGGGATGAATCTCTACGCGCGCGACGCCGCCTTCCGACAGCGGCTAGACGCGTGTGAAGCCATTCTGGCGCAGTGCGCAGGCTTCTCGCTGATCAAACTGCTGAGTACGGCGGGCGATGCAGGGCGCGAGGCCCTCGCGGATACGCGCTACACGCAGCCAGCGCTGTTCGCCGTGGAAGTGAGTCTTGCGCAGACGCTGATGGCGCGTGGCGTGCCGCCGGCGGCACTCATCGGGCACAGCGTCGGCGAGTACGTGGCCGCGTGTCTGGCCGGCGTCTTCAGCTGGGAGGACGGCCTGCGTTTGGTCGCGCGGCGGGCGGCGCTGGTCGCGGCGTTGCCGTCCGGTGGGGGCATGTTGGCGGTGGCACTGAGTGCTGCGCAAGCTAGCGAACATGTTGTTGCTCAGGAGCCGCGTGTCGCGCTGGCCGCGGACAACGGACCACAGCAAACGGTCCTGTCAGGTGCTCGCGATGCGCTGGAGCCTATCGCGGCGACGCTGGCGGCTGATGGCGTTCGGCACCGCTGGCTCGACGTCTCCCATGCGTTTCACTCACCGCTGCTCGATCCTGTGCTCGACGATTTTGGGGCGGTTGTCGCAGGCCTCACCCTACACGCGCCTGATCGCCCTGTGTACTCAAACGTCACCGGTGCGATCGGCGGGGCGGAGATGGCCACGCCGGCGTACTGGGTGGATCATTTGCGCCGCACGGTACGTTTCCGCGAAGGCCTCTGCGCCCTCACAACACAAGGCATCGAGGCGCTGGTCGAGAGCGGGCCTGGGGCGAGCACGCTCACGCTGGCGCGCGGGATCATCGATGCGGCGCAAGACGAACGGACGGCCTGGCTAGCGCCCTTGCCCGAGGGGACGCGCGAGGACGTCGGCGTCGCACAGACCCTCGCGGAGCTTTTCGTGCGGGGGGCGCCGGTTACCGGCGAGCGTGCGATGGCGGCGATACCTGTAGGCGCTTGGCGGCTCCCGGGCGTGCGGTTCCACCGGGCACGCCATTGGTTCGCCGAACGTGCGGTCCCCGCGGGCGTGGCGACGCGCACTAAGGGGCATAGCCATCCGTTGCTGGGAGCCCCCCTAGACCTGCCCTTGGTGGCGGGGCGGCGCTTCGAAGCGGTGATCGGTGCGCAGGTGCCTGCGTGGCTCGCCGATCACCGGGTCGCCGACGCCGTGGTGATGCCGGCGGCTGGGTTTGCCGATCTGATGGTGGCCGCCGGTCGGGTGGTTCTGGGTGCGGACGCTGCGGTTGAAGTTCGTGACGTGATGCTAACGGCGGCGTTGACGCTCTCGGAGACTGAACCTGTCAAGCTCCACACGGTGGTCGAGGAGGAAGGAGAGCAAAGCTACACGGTGCGCGTACTCTCATCCCTGGTGGATGGCGCGCAGGGCGAGGGCACGGCGTGGACCGAGCACGCCTCGGGCCTGCTTGCGTTGGCGCAAAGCCTCGATCGCGATAGCACGCCGTCGGCGTCACCGGATGACACGGGCAGTGAAGAGACCATCGATGTGCGCCGATTGTGGAGGGATCTCGCGGACCTCGGTTTGCGCTACGGTTCCGCCTTCCAGGGCCTTGAGCGCTTGCGGGTGCACGGCACACAAGGGGATGCCGATCGCGTGGCCGTGGCGCGCATCGCGCCGAGCGAGCAGCGCAGTGAACGCCGCTGCCCGGTGCCGCCGACGCGCCTCGATGCGTGTCTGCAGGCTATTGCGCCGCTCGTGCGCGAACGGTCAACTCTCCTGCCGGTGGGCTGGCGAAGACTGCGCTACTGGCCACCCGCCAACGATCAGACCTGGACAGGCCACATCGAGGCCACGGTGCGCCTCACTGCTGCCCGCGAGGCAGCGCTCGAGGTGCGTAGCGCACACGGTGCCCTCGTCCTGGCCATCGACGGCTTGCAGTTGGCGCCGGTGCCTGGTCTCGGTGACTCGGCCGATGGCGACGAGGTGCGCGACGCCATGCACCGCGTCGATTGGGTCCGCTGTGGCCGCTTCGCCGGGCCGCTATCGCGCCTGCCGGCGCCGTCCACGGCGTGCGACGAACTGGCGCCAGGGTTTGAGTACCAGCTGTCGCACGATGAAGGAGTGGCTGCCTATCGTGAAGGATTGGCGGCGCTCGAGACGCGGTCGCGCACGCTCGCCCAGCAGCTAGTACCGCAGATCGAAGCGCTTGGGCACGCGCGATCCACCAAGACGCAGCGCTTACTGGATCGCCTGCGGGTACTCGCGGCGGAGGCGCCCGAGGTGCCTGCGGACAGGGTCTCGTCGCCGGCGGTCGAGGTCGAATCCCGCCTCCTGGAACGCTGTGCCGAACGCGTGCCCGAGGTGCTGTCGGGCGCCTGCGATCCCGTGGCGGAACTGCTCTTTCCCGGCGGTGATGCCAGCGAGTTGCGCGCGATTTACGGCGAGGCCGCCGGGCCGCGCTTGATGAACGCGCAGGTGGCCGGCGTGGTGGCGCAGGCGCTCTGCGCCCTGTCGCCTGACGAGGGGTTACGCGTGCTCGAGATTGGAGCCGGCACCGGGGCGACGAGCGAGCCGGTGCTGGCGGCACTCCCGGCGGCGCGTGGCGCCTACACGCTTACGGACATCGGCGCGCCGCTGGTGCAAGCAGCCGTGGAGCGCCTTTCGCGCCGATACAGGCGCGTGCAGGGGCAGGTACTCGACATCAGCCGAGAGCCCCAGGCCCAGCGCCTCGCTGTGCGGCAGACCGATATCGTCATTGCCGCGAACGTCCTGCACGCCACACCGTCGTTCGGTGAGACCTTGCGCAACGTCCGTGAACTGTTGGTGCCCGGCGGCTGGCTGGTGCTGCTCGAAGGCACCCGTCGCCTCGGTTGGCTGGATCTCACCTTCGGGCTGACCGATGGGTGGTGGTGCTTCGAGCCTGACCAGTACCGTGATTCGCATCCGCTCGTAGATGCCGAGGGCTGGACCCGAGCGCTACGCGATGCAGGGTTCTCCAACGTGGCACGCCTAGGCGGAGCGCGCGCTAGCGATTTGGAGCAGGCGATCATCGTTGCGCAGGTGCCATCGAGCGTCGCGAGTGCCTCGTGTAGGTGGAACATGCTCTCGGCTGCTGGGCTGTGGCCGCAGCTGGAGGCGGCCCTCGCCGGCATTCCCGGGTCGGCAGCGGCAGATGACACATTGCCAGGAGCTGCCAGCCATGGCGCAGTGGTGATGGCGGCCCCGCGGGACGGTTCTGGCGGGTTCGCTGAGGAATGTGAGTCGGTGCTGGCGGACGCGCTTGAGTGTACACATGCCTGGTTGGCGGATCGGCTCGCGACGCACGCCGATGCGCGCGCGGAGGCAAGCCGCGACCAGCGGATCACCTTCGTGACCAAGGGTGCGGTGGCAGCCGGTGATCGCGGCGATGCGCTCGAGAACGGCAACGGCGCAGCGGCCGAGGCCACGCTCACTGGTCTTGCGCGCACCCTGCGTCTGGAGCAGCCAGGCCTACGCGTACGTTGGATCGACGTGGACGACGGCGTATCGACGCAGAGCCTCGCCCGGGAGATCGTCGCGGACGACCCTGAGGATGAGGTGGCCTTGCGCGGGGAGCAGCGCTTCGTGCCGCGCTTGCGGGCCTTCCGCGCGGCGAGTGATCCAAGCCGACTGATCGTCACCGAACCGGGACGCCTCGATAGCCTGGCAGAGCAGCCGCTCGAACGTCGCGCACCGAGGCCGCAGGAGGTGGAGATCGCCGTGCACGCCACGGGCCTGAACTTCCGCGACCTGCTGCAGTGCCTGGGGCTGCTCGAGGGCGGATACGCCGGGGACCTCGGGGACGAGCACATCCCCCTCGGCTTCGAGTGCGCGGGCCGCGTGAGCGCCGTCGGCGATGGGGTGGAGCACGTGGCGTTGGGCGATGCGGTGATCGGGGCCTTCACGCCTGGCAGTCTGGCTTCCCATGTCACGCTGCCGGCACGTTACGTAGTCGCCAAACCGCCGGGCCTGGCGTGGACCGACGCGGCAGCAGCGCCCACCGCGTGGCTAACGGTCTGGTTCGCGTTGGAGGACCTGGCGAGGGTAGGGCCCGGCGATGTGGTCTTGATCCACGCGGCGGCCGGCGGTGTCGGGTTGGCCGCCGTCCGCTACGCCCAGTCGCGCGGGGCGCGAGTGCTGGCCACTGCGCATCCGTCCAAGTGGCCAGCGTTGCGCGCCGAGGGCATCACCCACCTCGCTAGCTCACGCGATGACGCCTTCGCGGACGCCGTGCGCGCCTGGACGGATGACCGCGGCGCCGACGTAGTGTTGAATTCCCTGACCGGCGACCTCGCACGCGCGAGTCTCGCGGTCACCGCGCACGACGGGCGCTTCGTAGAGCTCGGGCGCCTGGACGGCATCGACGCGGACACGGCCGCGCGCGAGCGGCCGGATGTCAGCCACTTTGCCTTCGATCTCGGGCAGATGGCGATCGCCGGTGATCCGCGGTTGGATACGCTAGTAGATCGACTAGGTGATCCAGATCTGGCCACCCGCCTGTCGCTCCCGACGACCGTGTTCGCACACGATCAGGGCGAGGCGGCGATGCGAACCCTGCAGGCGGGTCGGCACGTCGGCAAGGTGGTGCTCGAGCGCCCCGCACCGGCCAGCGTCGGCGCGCCTGCGGGTATTCAATCGGAAGGCTGGTACGTAATCAGCGGAGGCACAGGCGGGCTTGGCATAGCTGTTGCGCAGTGGCTAGCGGGACAGGGGGCAAGCCACCTGGCGCTGTTGGCACGACGGCCCCCTGGCGATGATGCCGCTGAGGCGATCGCGGCGCTGCAGCGTAGCGGGGTGCGTGTGGAAGTACTGAGCGTCGACGTTGCCGAACGCGCGCCACTGGCATCGGCGCTCGAGCAGCTGCGGGCTGCGCAGGGCCGCATCCGCGGCGTGATCCATGCGGCGGGTGTGCTGGCGGATGCCGCGGTGGAGAATATGGATGCGCAGCGCGTTCGCGAGGTGCTCGCGCCTAAGCTTGGCGGCGCGATCAACCTCGCTGAGGAGACGCGCGACGATGGACTAGAGGTGTTCGTCGCCTTCTCTTCTAGCGCTGCGCTGTTGGGCTCGCCGGGGCAGTCCAACCACGCGGCCGCCAACGCTGTCCTCGACGCCCTGGCCAGCCGTCAGAGACTGGCTGGCGCACCGTGGCTTAGTATCGGCTGGGGCGCGTGGAGTCAGATCGGGGCGGCAGCGCGCAAACGGGCCGGTGACCGCTTGGCGCAGGTAGGTATCGGCGAAATCGCCCCCGAGGATGGGTTGCGGGCGTTAGCGCAGGCCTTGGTGTGCGACGCGTCCTACGTGGCGGTGCTGCCCGTGGATTGGCGGCGCTTCGCCACTCATACGCTCGCCGAGCGACCGTTCTTCGAGGAGCGGTTGAGGGCTGCGTTAGTAGCCGACGGTGAAGCAACCGGCGGGATGCCCACGCTCGACTTCTCCGGCCTGGATGCGCACGAACGGAAGGCCGTACTTCAAGAACACCTGCGATCCGAGATCGCCGCCGTGCTCGGGTTGGCAGAGGCGGAGCAGGTGCAGCCTCGCAGCCGCCTGATGGACCTCGGCATGGATTCATTGATGGCGGTTGAGCTGCGTGCACGTTTGCAACGCAGTCTCGGCGTTGCCCTGCAGACGACCTTGCTGTTCGACCATCCCACCGTCGAGGCGCTTGTGGAGTATCTGAGCGAGCAGGTGGCTGACGATGGCGGTGGCATGGCCACCGATAGCGTTGAACATCTTGATAGGCGCGAGCGCGGGCCCGATGTGCATCAGGAGATAACGGACCCGGCAGTGCAGGTGTCGTCGCGGGCACCGGAGGGGGTTGTTGGTGCGGTGATGGAGACGCTGATGTCGTCGCCTGCCGATGACCAGTCGCTGGTGAAGGAGGTTGAAGCGCTGTCTGAGGAGGAACTCCTGCGGCGCCTTCGGTCCTGACGTGGGCCGCTGCGTCGCTAGGACTGGGCGTCCGCACGCTTGGCACGCTTCATCCCCTCGTCGGTGGCGCCTAGCTTCCAGTAGCAACTTAGGTACATCTCACGGCGATCGATTCCTCGTTCGTCGCGCAAGTAGCTGCGCGCGGCACGCATGCCGTCAAACTCGCCGGCGAACCAAACCGAAGTACGTCCCGATTGCCACGGAACCTGCCGCAACCGCTCGACGAGGAGGCGATTGGGCGCGTTGGTATCCTCGTTGACGATCCACTCTATTTCGACGTCGGGCGGAGCCACGAGTTCCAGCGCAGCGTCGGCGCTCGGCACTTCGATCAGCGCGTGGCCGCAGGCGTCTGCACCAAGTAGCTCCAAGTTGGCGGCGATCGCGGGGAGCGCGCTCAGATCCCCCGCGATCAGTATCCAGTCCGCTTGTGGGTCGAGGCGCTTAACCTGCCCGGGTCCACGCAGCGTCAGGGCGGCGCCGGGGCTGGCCGTGCGTGCCCAAGCACTGGCCGGGCCGTTGTCCCCATGGTCGACGAAGTCCAACACAATGTGCTTCGCCGTGGCGTCGAAGTCGCGCACGGTGAATGAGCGCAATACGCGATTGAAGAGACCTCCAAAGCGGCCCTTTACGTAGTCTCCCTGGCGGTTTTGCGGGAAAGCGGCTAGGGATTCGCCGTGAAGGGTGATCCGACGCATATAGGGCGTGAGCTCGCGGCTGGTCACCACTGTCACGTGATATTCACTCGTCATGTCGCCTCGGCTGCACGCTGGGGGATTGATAGCTGTCGTGTCCTTTAGGAGTTGGCACAGCATGCGAAGTCTGCACCCCAGCGCGCACTAGTTGGGTGTCGGGTAGTGGATCGATGGGCAGAGTCTTTCCACTGCTTATTATCACCGCTTGGTTGACCAAGTGAAACGTCCACCCTCCGGATGGGCGGGCACAGGCACGTGCAGTGGCCCTTTCGCACTCTCCGAAGCGAGCGACAGGATCGCTCGCGCCATGCATCCTATTGGGCGGTGGGCGAACATCGTCCCGACAAGTTCCCTGGCGCGCTGGGTCGCCATCACTGCAACAGCTTAGGAGGATCTCGCCTCTGATCTCGTGACTTGTACTTCTGATGAAGACCCATGTGAGTGTGTTTCGGTAGGGTCCCGATGCTGCCATCCTTGCGAATAGCTTGTTCGCATTCTCCCTAGCCAATCTCGAGTGTCGGAGAATGATGGGTAAAAAACATATTCGATAGGCATTTTTCGGGGTATCCTCTGTGCGCACTTATGGTAAAATTTAACCTTAGCTCGATCTCATGTAGCTGCCGCAAGTAAAAGACAGCGAAGGCGATGATCTTTCTCAGCTATGCCGGTGAAGACCAAGAGATGGCGAATCGCTTGGCGGATGGTTTGCGTGGCGATGGCTTCACGGTCGAGTTCGATCGCGACTTTCACACCGGCTCGTTGAACCAACTCATTGAGCGGAAGATTCAAGAGGCGGATCTCGTATTGGTGTTGTGGTCTAAGGCGGCCAAACAGTCGAATTGGGTGCTTGGAGAAGCCTCGCTTGCGCAAGACCTAGATGTGTTGTTGCCCGTCAGGATCGATGGGGTGATGGCACCGCCAAGGTTTCGAGATCTCCTGACAAGCGATCTGTCTGGATGGGGTGGTGACGTAGCTCACCAGCAGTATCGAGTGCTGCTGCACCGGCTGCGGCAGCGACTCGAGTTGCACTCGGATGGGCCGCCCAGTGTTGTTGAGCCGGTCGCCGAGGCCAGGGCCCGACGCATCGTCACCATTGCGTTGAGTTGCTTGCTTCTCGCGCTTAGCGCCGGACTGCTGTTGGTGTGGACCGCTCGTTCGCCTGATGTGGAAGCTGAGCATGCCGAGGAAGTTCCCGTGCGGAGCTTACGCCTGCTTACCGAACGCGGGGAAGAGATCCAGAGCATGGACGTTATGCGTAGCGGCGAGCAGTTCTACCTCGAGGTGATGTCACCGCTAGGTGTCTGGGTGTACGTCGGCTTAGTAGATAGTCAGGGAAGGCACAGCCGCCTCTACCCGACGGGAGCGACCGGTGGCAGCAACCCAGTTGGCGGGCAGCTGACGCGTATTCCAGCCAGTTCGTATTTGCGCCTGGATGGAAATCCCGGCATCGAGCTGCTTTACGTTTTTGTCGAGGATGGTCCGCGCGCGGATCTGGAGGCGCTTGATGAGTTCGACGCGGGTAGCAAAGCTAGCTTCACCGCACGCTCCGCCGCCGGCGTACTCGAAGATGCGTACCGAGCTAAGGGACTGACAATGGCGAACACGGACCGGCAGTCGGCAGCGGCAGCCGGCAAAGTGGGCGACATGGAAGGCGTTGCGTTCAAGTTCGCTATCGATCACCGGCCCTAGGGCTCGTTCAGAGACATGAAGGGCTGGCAGGACGTATTGATGGCAAGCGAGGGGCGGGCCTGCACGGACAACCAGAGTTGTAAGTAACCGGGAGGCAGGGGTGAAAGGATCGTACTGTGTACCGTTGGTATTGTTGGTGATTACGTGTCTTTGTGGCTCACCCGTAGGGGCTATGGCTGAGACTGCTCCCGGGATTAGCATCGCCATAGCCACGCCGCTGGCAGAGTCGCACCAGATCGGATTCAGTTTTGCCGACAAACTGCTGGCGACACTCGAGGACGACCCTCGCGTGTACGCGCAGCTCCTGGAGGGAGTAGATAACACGGACCAGGCGCGCGCGATCGCCGCAAGAGCTGGCTTTCACTACGTCCTGGTCAGCGAGCTCACGGAGAAGAAGCGACGGAGACCGCGAATCAAGAAGCTCGTGAACCGAGTTACCCCTGACCGATTGGACATGAAAGTCTCCGAACCGCTTCGGGTGGGTGTGGACTACGAACTCTACCGTGGGGGCGAGGCGGCAGGGTTGGTGTTTCGGGAGAGCATCGCGCCGCCGAAGAAGGGCAGTGTGGAGCTCTTGACGGCTCTAGCGAAGGACGTTGGGCACCAGGTCACAAGCCGTTTGGGGGAAAGCGTCGCTCCAGATCACACTGAGGACCTACTGCCTGGCTTTGGTCCTCGCCTGGTCGTGCAGACTTCGCACTCATGGTTGGTTAGCGAGTTCGTCTACCCGCCGGATGGCAAGATGCTCGCGACGCTGGGCTCAGACGGTGTCGTAAAGCTGTGGAACGTTCGCACGGGCGTGGAACTAAATACCATAGTAGCACCACTATCAACCGGCATCGCTTTCGATCCGAGAGGGCAGCGGCTAGCAGCGCTGAGCTCAACGGGGATTGTACGCGTGTTTGATGTTAGGACGGGAACCCTCGTGCGCCGCCTCACCTCCACAAAGCTGAAGAGCAAGGAAGCTGATCCAAGCGGTACCCTTGGCGGCATGACCGCACGATTTGAGATCGTGTATTCAAGCGATGGCCGCTATTTGGTACACGGCGGAAAGCGGGGGGTTTCGGTTTGGGAGGTCGCTACGGGCACTCTAGTGCGCCCCGCGGAGGAAGGGGCAGCGGTGGCGGCAGTAGCAATGAGCCCTGATGGAACGCTGGTGGCAGCGGCCGTAGGGGAGCGTAAAGTCGAGCTGTTCGAGCCCGTTGGTGCCAAGTCACCCCGAACCTTTACGGCGAAGGTTGGTCGGGTGACAGAACTGCAATTCAGCCCAGATGGGCAGACGCTCGCCTTGGGGAGCAACAACGGTTCGGTGCAGCTCTACGGTTTGGACGGCAGGATGCTCGGGAAGCCGCCAGTGAGCAATGTGTGCGACAAACCCTTCGAGGCAACGGGGGTGCTGGACACGCTTGGGGACCTCACCGCAAACAGTAAGGTCACCGCGGCGATTGAGGGGCGCAACCAGGTGGCGGGGGTATGCGATCTCGGGCAGCGAGCGAAGCAGGTCTTGGACGGCGGCTTCGGTGCCCTACTGCTGGGGGGAATTCGCAGTATCGCACTCTCGCCGGACGGAGAGTTGCTAGCGTATGGTCGTGGAGATGGCAAGGTCTCGGTACTATCGCTTCTTGAGGGCGGAACTCCACTGTATGAAGTCGGCGGGATTATTGAGGAGGACAATAGTCCTGTCGATGCGGTGGGAGAGGAAGGAAAAGGCGGCGTGTTGGCCGCTCTCCGCGAAGCGTCACAGTACGCGATGCTAAATGCCCCCGTGAAGTTTAGCCGTGATGGCTCTACCCTAGACATGGTCGAGGACTTCAAAACGGTTTCCCGTTGGCACGCCCGCGAGGGAGAACGTGTTTCTTCCCTCGCTGTCTCCAAACGGGATCTCTCGTTTGGATTCCCCGTGCCGCTGCCGATGGGGTCGGTGCCGGTGTTCGGTGACGACGATAGTACGCTGATCACCGCAACGCTAACTGGGGGCACCGCAGTATGGGATTTGCGTAGCGGCTTGCCTCCGCGTCGGGTGTCGCAGGTAAGCTCGTTCTTCAATTATTCGCCAGTGAGTTCCGACGCACGTTTGTTGGCGGAGGTGCAGAGCAAGGGCGGGTCTTCCAAGGTAGTGGTAAGCGAGCTCGATTCAGGTCGCGTTACCCAGGAGTTTCCTCTCGAGAGCGCTTCGAGGTCAAAGCCGGAGGCGGCCTATGCTGCCGGCCAGTTCAGTCGCAGTGGGGGGCTGCTTGCGCTGTTCACCAACGAGCAGGAGCAGAACCAATTCCGTGTCGTTGATCCGCTCACCGGGGCAGTCCTACTGGAGCGCAAAGACGTATTCTCTGCTGCGTTCAGCCCCGACGGGCGTCGCCTCGGTATGCGGGAGAGCCCGGGGGGCTTCAACCCGTTTCGGCGTGGCGCAGAGAGCCGTGTTGTCGTGCTCGACACTAGTAGCTGGCGCGAGCTCTTCTCCAAGAGTGTTAAGGGCGGAGAACTTGGCTACGCTAGCAATAAGCTGGTGTTCAGCGGGGACAGTGGTTCACTAGCGATTGTAGAAGAACAGAGTATCAAAGTATGGGAGTTGGCTTCTGGTCGGATGCGCTGGGAGTTGCCAGTGGGAGATGCGTCACTTAGCGATTTCATCTTTAGACCAACCAGCAACGTGCTCACGATCACGACTAGTCGATCTCTTCAGCATTGGGACTTAGATTCGGATTCGGTGCGTCGCTCAACCCAGTACACGGATTTCTGGGGAAATCTCTCCTACAGCGCGACTGGTCGTCTGCTGGCACTCGGCGGTGCAGAGAACCGCATAAGAGTGTTCGATGTGGACGCGGATATGGAGCTCGGTAGCGTGGTCGTGCCAAACGATGAGGATTGGCTGGCGGTGACACCCGAAGGACACTTTGATTCTAGGTGGCTGGAAGATATCGAGGAAGTTCATTGGGTACTCAGCGACGAGCCGCTCCGCTCACGGCCGCTAGAGCTGTATATGCGGGAGTACTATGAACCTCAGCTTCTCCCGAAGTTGGTCGCTGGCGAGTCTTTAGTGGCAGTGCCGCCATTGCACAATCGCAATCGCGCCTTGCCAGTGGTCACTATCGACGAGGCAGTCGTGATCGGGCAAGGCAAGGCGAGAATCAAGGTTAGCGTACGTGAGGCGAGTACAGTCGTGGGAGGGAGGGAGTATCGATCAGGTGGTGCTGCACTGCGCCTGTTTCGTGATCATCGACTTGTCGCATACGCACCCGCAGGCCTGGGCAACCTTGACTTTGATGCCAAGGGAAATTATACGCAGGAGTTTCAGGTGGAGCTTCCAACCGCGTCGGTGGAGGGGGCGTCTGTCGAATTCAGCGCGTACGCGCTGAATTCAGACAACGTTAAGAGCGTGTCTGCGAAGGCTAGGCTTGCTCTACCGAAGGCACGCTCGTCAGGCATTAGGCGACTATTCGTGATTTCGATCGGAGTGTCGGATAGCGAACACTCGGGGCTGCGCTTGAAGCACGCCGCCAACGATGCGGATTTGGCGCTGAGGGGCCTGAGAGAGGCAGCTCGCAAGAGTGGAGCGTTCGACGAGGCAGTAAGCGTCTCCCTTGTTTCAAAAGTGAACGGAGCAGCTGATGCGACAAAGGAAAAGGTGCGAGACGCCTTGCGGGCCTTGTCCGGGGACGCGCGTGCGCGCGATCGGCTGAGGGGTGTGTCAGGTGCCGAAGGTCTGCGCCGTGCCTCCCCCGACGACCTTGTTGTGATTACCTACTCCGGCCATGGCTACGCTGATGAAGACGGTGAGCTCTACTTGATACCGAGCAACGTTGGTGACGATTCCAGCCGGAGCCTAGCTGACCTCCGCCCGCAGGCCATCTCCAGCGCCGACTTGACCCTATGGCTTGGAGATGTAGATGCCGGGGAGATGCTGCTGGTCGTAGACGCTTGCTACTCTGCTCGCGTTGTGGAGCAAGAGCGCTTCAAGCCCGGCCCTTTGGGCAGTCAGGGGCTTGGGCAATTGTCCTACGATAAGGGCATGCGCGTGCTGGCAGCTGCTCAGCAAGATCAGGTAGCTATTGAGGCAGATGACCTGGAGCACGGATTGCTCACCTACTCCCTCATCAAGGAGGGCCTGCAGGAGGGAGCTGCGGATTATCGCCCTGTGGATGGACGCATCGTGGTGCAGGAGTGGCTCCAGTATCCGGTGACACGCGTTCCCCGTTTACTGAGTGACCCAACTACGCAAACGGGGGTAGCCGGTCGTGGAGTCGAGATGGCTGGGGAGGAGGGGAATGATCCGCCGACTCCTCTTCCCGGTGCGCGTGTGGATACGATTGACTGGCGCGATCAGCAACCGATCGTATTCGACTTCTCCCGTTTGGGTCAGGGGGAGACGTTGGTGCGCACTGGAGCTCAAGCAGCTGCAGCAAGCAGGGAGCGCTGACTCTGCTTGGTAGGCAGAGCCGGCTAGTCCAAGATGTGGGGTTTGCTGGGTCTGGGAACTCTCGTGAGCCTTGGACTCCAACTGCGATGGCCTCGAATCCAATCTCATACACGGTTGGCATGTACCTCGGCCCTGCGCAAACACGCGCTCTTCTGCAGAAGCACTCCGATGGTGAGGGCAATGGAGATCACCTACGAGAGTAGTGAAGATGTGAGTCAGATCACCGGCGTGTGTTCTGATCCCCGGCGCCCAGTGCACGTGTTCTATGAGCGAGGACGTCTAATGCAAGCGCTTGGATGAGCTTGATCCGGCGCATCTAGCGCGCAAGCCAGTGGTTGGTTTCTCTACCCCTCCTCCTTCAGCCTCGCGCTAGCCTCGTTAAGCAACCAGGTTAACCGCGGCAGCGGACGGGCCAAGCGGCAACTGACGCACGCCGAAGCGGGTGAATGGAAGCGAACCAGGCACTTGAGGGGCAAGTCCAACACCAGGTTGCGTCAGCGTCGCCTCGGAGGCTCACCGATGATTGCGTTCACCGTCAACCGCGTTCCAATCACCTTCAGCGGGGACGGCGACACGCCGTTGCTGTGGGTCTTGCGGGACTCCCTGGGGCTCACGGGCACTAAATTTGGCTGCGGCATCGGGCAGTGCGGTGCCTGCACGGTCCATCTCGACGGACGGGCGCAGCGGGCCTGCACGGTGCCGGTGAGCGAGGTGGCAGGTAGCGCCGTGACCACTATTGAAGGCCTGGCCCCCAAGGAAGGCGCACTTCACCCCGTGCAGGAGGCGTGGCTGACCTTGGACGTGCCTCAGTGCGGCTATTGCCAGGCAGGTCAGATCATGGCGGCGGCGGACTTTCTCGCGAGGTGGCCGACGCCCACCGATGGCGACATCGATCGCCACTTCACCAATCGATGTCGCTGCGGCACCTATCCGCGCATCCGCGAGGGCATTCATCGAGCTGCTGCCCTGATGGCGGCAGAGACTGAACGGTCCCCCGCTGCTGCTCGACCAGCGGAGACGACCGATGGCCCTTGATCACTCGCCCATATTGACGCGCCGAGCGTTTCTCATCGCTGGGGCCAGCGCGAGCGGGGCACTCGTGCTCGGCATACCGGTGCTCGGGGATGCGCACGATGCGCGGCAGCTAGGCTTCTTTGTCGAGATCGGCCGGGACAACCGCGTGCGCATCGGGTCGTCCCAACCGGAGATCGGTCAGGGGGTGCGCACGGCATTGCCGATGGTCGTGGCTGAGGAGCTGGATGTACCCTGGGCGCAGGTCGAGGTGACGCCGATGCCGTTGGGTCTGGTGCGCACTAACGATGGATTCACTTGGAAGTACGGCGTCCAAGGCGTGGGCGGCAGCACCGGTCTTACGGCGAACCTCGAGCTAATGAAAAAGATAGGTGCGGCGGCACGAGAACGACTCGTGCGGGCTGGTGCTGCCCGCCTGGGCGTCCCCGTTGCCGAGTGTCACACCGAGGATGGAATCGTGGTTTGCGAGCGCCTCGATACGTCCTTACCTTACGCCGCGCTGGTCGCGGACGCCGCCGAGTTGCCGGAGGCCAAGGCGCCCGCTGAGCTCAAGTCGCCCGACGAGTACCGCATCATCGGCAAGCGTCAGCACAACGTGCAGACGCGGGAGATCGTCACCGGTCAGGCCCGCTACGGGGTCGACACGCGGGTCGCCGGCATGCGCTACGCGGTGATCGCACGAAGCCCTTGGCTCAACGGCAGTGTGCGGTCCTTCGACGACACGGCAGCACGTCAGGTGCGCGGTGTGCTGGACGTGTTCGAGATCGAAGGGCCCGCCATGGGCGAGCCTTACGAGATCCTCGCGAGCGGCGTTGCCGTGGTGGCCGAGTCTACCTGGGCGGCTATCAAGGGAAGGGCCGCGGTCCGTGTTGAATGGGAGCCCGGACCTAGTGCGCAAGATAGCTCAGAACGGTTCTGGGCAGAGAACGATCGCATGCTTGCCACCCGAGGTCAGCTCGCCCTCGACGACGGCCATTTCGAACAAGCCTTCGCCGCGGCGAGCACGCAGCTGGTGCGGCGCTACCAAGTGCCCTTCGTGAGCCATGCGCCGCTCGAGCCACAGAACGCCTTCGCCCACGTGCAGGAGGATCGCTGTCATATCATCGCGCCAACGCAGTCACCGAGCGGTGCCTCGCGCGCCGCCGCCGCGGTGACGGGGCTCGAGCGAGATCAGATCCACGTGGAGTTCCCCCGCGTGGGCGGCGGCTTCGGACGACGCCTGACCAACGACTACGTGGCTGAAGCGGCCATGATCTCCAAACGCACGGGGTGGCCGATCAAGCTGCAGTGGACCCGCGAGGACGACATCAAGAATGACTTCTACCGACCGGCGGGCACCCACGAATTGAAGGTCGGGCTCGACGAGCGCGGCGCGGTCACCGCCTGGGCCCATCGCTTGGTCAGCGCCTCGAAGTACTACCGGCGCCCCGATATGCCTGATGAGCGCCTTTGGCAAGCGGAGCTGTACTCCGATGACTTCCCCCGTCACATCGTGCCGAACCTCCAGCTCGAGTATCACCACAACACGATCGGCGTACCGCGAGGATCCTGGCGTGCGCCGGCCCACACGGCGAATGCGTTTGTCGTACAGAGCTTCCTGGATGAGCTCGCCCATGAGATCGGGGAGGACCCGCTCGCCCTGAGGCTACGTTTGCTCGGCGAGCCTCGCGAGCTGCCTTGTGCTAACCACGGCGGGCCTACCTTCAATCCGGGGCGCCTTGCCAGGCTCACCCGATTCGTTGCTGAGCGCATCGATTACGGGCGGGCGCGAGGCGCCGGGCGCGGCGTCGGTATCGCGACCCATTTCACCTTCGGTGGTTACGCGGCACACGCCATCGAGGTTAGCGTCTCCAGCACCGGTGATCTCGCGATCGAGTGCATCGTCGCGGCGATGGATGTCGGCTTCGCGGTTCACCCGAATGCGGTCGAGGCGCAGCTCCAGGGGGGTACGGTGGATGGGTTGAGCACGGCGCTAGGCCTGGAGATCACCGTACGCGACGGGCAGATCGAGCAGAGCAACTTCCACGACTACCCCCTGGCCCAGATCGCGGCGTTCCCGGCTCGCTTCGAGGCGCACGTGCTCAACTACGACGACACGCCCACCGGAGCCGGGGAGATGGGGTTGCCGAGCGCTGCGCCCGCCCTGACCAATGCGATCTATGCTGCTACAGGTAAGCGACTGCGTAGGTTGCCGATCGGCGATCAACTCAAAGCGTAGGGTCGCGCGGGGTCGAGGCCACTCATTGGGCGCGATCTCGCCAGCTGGTGTACGTCGGCTGGGCAGGCGCCTACTCCCGAAGGCGCGGGTACACCGGCAGGAGCACGTGGCACGTTGGGCGGGGGCGGCAACCGCCGTTTCACACGCTAGTTGCGGACGAGTCGCGCCGAACGAGCGCTTGTCGCGGAGATCGACAGCGCCGGCGTGCAATGCCCCTAGCAACCTTAGTCGCGAGCTCAGTAAAGCAAGCTCGCGATAGCGATCCGCGCCACGTCGAGGCCGGGCTCGGTGAGCGAGGGTGCTGCGGGCGCGGCCCCGAAGATCGGAAGCGCCCCTCAGTCCGGCTAGGATCAGCTAGCCATGGCAACTTGAGAGGGCAGGCAGAATGGAGCTCCGGGACGATTTGGATTCCCTCTACATACGCTACAACGGCGGCATGCTCGGCTACTTCTTGTCCGGCGCGCCGGCGCGCCACGCCGTGGGCCACTACCCGGTACTGGCGGGTCGGATGAACGCGTTCCTCGAGGAGATCGGTTGCCTGCCGATCCTCCCCTCGAAGCCACCAGCCCCCGACGCGACGCCGCGCGTGATGCAGGAGACGCTGTTCCAGGTCGCGCAGGCGTCGGAGGCGATCTGCGATGTAGCGTTGATGACCGCCGCGGCGTTCCACTTCGTGATCCTTCGGGGCGTTGATCCGGACGCGGCAGCGAAGGCGGAGCAGACGGCGTGTGCGCACCTGAAGAACCTCGGCGTTGCCGACGGGGCGCTAGATGCGTTCGCGGCTGCCGTGGTGCCCTGCGAGAACGGGTGGGTGTCAGCGGATGAGCTGCACACCGCGGGGCTTAAGTTCTTACATGCCGCTATTGCGCCAGCGGAGATGGCCTCGCGAACGGCCTTTGTCGCTATGCCCTTTCAGCCTCCCTTTGACACCTACTTCAGCGACTTCTACCGGCCCTTGCTGAGGGAACTCGGGTTACACGCTCTGCGCGCCTGGGGTGGCCTCGCCCGGGAAAACTATCAGGCGCTGATCGGTCTGCTCATGCGCAAGTCCGGTGTCGTTCTCGCAGATCTTACGACGAGCAACGCTAACGTGCTTCACGAGGTGGGCATGGCCGAGGGGATGGGAAAGCCCTTGTTGCTCATCCTTGCCCGCGACTCGCAGTTGCCTCCCTGCAACCTCCTAGACCTCGCTATCGTCCCCTACGATCGTTCCGCTGCGGACTGGCAGGCGACGGCGATCAGCGACAGCGCATCGGTGCTCTCCCTGTCGCTCCTTGGACGATCGCTGGCCACCTGAGCGTGCCGTGCCCGCATCGCTGACGTCCGTCCGCTCTGGACTGCTGAGCGGGTGCCTCAGCGATGCTAGAAGCCGTGTCAGGTGACGGCGGGTATCGGTCTTCAGTATTTGCATCGGGCACTGGGGACAAAGTCGTGCAGTCAGTCTTCCACAGGTGAGATGTTGATGTCTTGGCGCTCCGCGGCTAGGCTCGACGTCGCCAAGTAGCGGGTGGTGCACCCGTGGTACGCCTAACGAACTTGGTGAAGTTCGTGGCTTCGCTGAAGCCTAGAGCGGTGGCGATTTGCGTCACGGACAAGGCGGGCACGGCGAGTAGGCGCCGTGCCTCCAGGGCCAGTAAGGCGTCGGTCTCCTGCTTCGCGGTGCGCCCGGATATCGCCAGACACGCGCGGGTCAGCGTGCGGCTGCTACAGCCCAGGCGGGCCGCGCGCTGGGAGAGGTTGAGGCGCACATCGGGCCAGGTGGCCACGTCATTGCGAAGGGCCAGGTACAGGGCGGCGTAGGGGCCGGCAGGCAGTGGGTCAGGCGCGGTGAGGCGGAGGGTGATCGCGAGTAGATCGGCGACGGCACGCTCCGCCGCCAGCCGATCCTCCGCCCGAGCAGGCGGTTGCCCGATGAGCTTTACTAGGCTGCTTGTCGTGCGCAGGGCGCCCTGGCTGACATGTCTGACGCGAGGCCCCACCGTGCGCGACACCGGCACGAGCGGCAACTGATACGCCAGGATCAGCCACGCTCCGTAGGTCGCACCACCCGCCCATTGATGGATCTGCCCTGGCTGAATGTGCAGCACCACGCCTTGCCCCACAGGCACCGTCACCCCGTCGACGGCATGCTCGCCCGCGCCGCTGTAGCAGACGATCACCAGCTGGAAGTCCAATCGTTCCGGTTGGGTGAGGAGCGCACGGGGAATGCGTTTGAACAGGGTCGCTCGGTCCAGGATCTCGAGCTGCCTCGCGGCCCCCTGCGGCGACCAGGTGAGCTGACGAGGTGGTGAATTCAAACCATTAAAATGGCCAAATCTGTGAGTTTTCGGGGTCATCTGTCCATTTTTAACCCTAAAATGGCCTAAGTACACCTTTGCTCCCAGGACCCACCCGTGCTCGACTAACGACCTCTCGTGAAGACCCGAGGAAACACCGCACATGAACCGTAAGCTCGACCACGCCCGTCGCCTCTATCTCGAAGGGATTCGCGACGGCCATCCGGTGCAAGCGGTCAACGCCTACACGGGCGAGCGCTACACTCAACACAGCACCGGCGTCGCTGACGGACGCGAGGGCTTCATCGCCTTCTTCAGCGAGTTCCTAAAGCGCAATCCTGAGCGCCACATCGAGATCCCTCGCGCCTGGACGGACGGTCAGTACGTATTCCTCCACGCGTACCAGAAGATGGGCGATACCCAGTGGGTCACCACCGACTTCTTCGATACCGACGCCGACGACAAGATCATCGAACACTGGGATGTCATCACGGCGTTCAGCGGCCCCGGCGCGACGGGGCGTACGCAGGTGGATGGACCTACGGAAACCGTCGACCACCACTTGACCGACGGCAACAAGGCAAGAGTGATGACGATGCTAGAGCGCATGATCGCCAATCCCGACACGTCTGCAACGGCATTGGCGCCCTACGTTGCCGAAGACCTCCGCCAACACAATCCCCAGCACGGGGACGGCATCGATGCGTTCCTCGCGCGCGCCCTGTGCTACCAAGAGGTCGTGCTCTGTGTGGGCGAGGGCAACTTCGTCGCCACGCTTTGCAAGGCCGATCTAGGCAGGCAGGCGATGTGTCAGGCAGACATATTCCGCCTCGACGACGGCAAGATCGTCGAGCACTGGGACAACGGAGAACCTGTCCCGGCCAAGGACGTCAATGGCGGCAAATTCTAGGTACCCGCAGCCTCGTGTGTCGCCGCAGCTTCGTGGGGCCAGGCGGATCGCGCGAGTGGGGATGGCAAGGGAGGGACCTCCAGCTTCGGCGGTTCCTTGAACAGAGAGATCACGCAGATTAGAACGATCGGGACCTGCGACATCACCATGTGCCATAGGGCAGTCTTAGGTAGCGCGAGCGCGAGCCCTACGACACCACCTGCCACGAGCACACTAGTACAGAGGGGAAGGATGCGCTGGCCCACCACTCGCCACCGAGCGCGCTGGTGGGTGCGGTGGAACTGGCGGGGATCACTCGCGAAGGTCGCTCGGCAATGGGCGATCGCCTGGCCCAAGTGTTGCTCCAGACGCGTTGTGCGATCAGGTTCGCGCTGCGGCGGGCGCACGCCGCCGAGCCACGCGCCGCCCCGTTCCACTTGCTTTAGGGGACGCCAACTTGGGTTCAGCACAGCGAAAAAGTCTTGCGGTAGGTTCAACCTGCGGCCATCCACGGGCACCAGCGTCAGCGGGTACACCACGCCGCCGCGCTCTTTGGTAACGCCCAGTGAGAGGTTGTCGAAGAGGGCGTTCGCTGCCACCAGCGTGGGCACGGGCGAGTCTTCCTCTAGCGACACGAGGTAGCTGCGGGTGAGCACGATGCCGTCGCGACAGATGATCTGCCTGGCAGGCGACATCGCGCGCACGTGCCCGAGCATGGTCTCGAGTTCCTTGCCCTCGACCGTCATCGTCGCCGTCGTCGCCGCCGAGCCTTGCGCGGTGAGGGTGCGCACCAGCCGTCGCGGCCGCCCGAACGCGGGCAGCTCCAAACGCAGGGAGGCGGTCAGTGGGGGATGCGCATCGCCGCCGTCGAGCTTCGCTTGTTTAAAGGTGAGGATGCGTCGCGCACGGTCGCTGCGCTCCAGATCGAGTACCTCGCCGGCGCGCGTGAACGGCGGCATCAGGGCCATGATGTCGTGGTGCGTGAGGGGCGGAGGTGGCCGGTTTGCTGACGGTTGGTTGGTCGGTTTCGCCGGCTGGCGGCGTGGCCGTGGCGGCGCCGGAGTGGAAGGGCTTGGGACGTTTGCTGACATGGCTAGCGCCGCACGGGTTCGAGCACACCCTCAGATCATCGGACCTCAGGGCTAGCTTGTCGAGGGGGCGCTGGCCATGTGCGGAACCGCGGAGCGTCGCTGGATACACGAATCGGCAACGCTAAGCGCGCCCCGGTGACGAATCCGCTGGCGGGCGCTCAAAGAAGGGGCGGGCGACTAGAGCACCCGAAGACTCAATACCCCAGGCACCGCGGCCAAGGCGTCCAGCAGCGATTCCGATAGCTCCCCATCCACATCGATGATGGTGCAGGCGAGTTGGTCACGAGATTCGTTGAGCATGCGTACGATGTTCACCCGCGCTTCGCCCAAGTGATGGGACAGCTGACCGACCATATCGGGCTGGTTCTGGTGCACGACCGCCAGGCGTCGCTCTGACCCGCGCGGTAGCGAGATGCTGGGGAAGTTGACCGAGTTGCGCACATTGCCGTGCTCGAGATAGTCGCGCAGTTGCTGTGCCACCATCACCGCGCAGTTACTCTCGGCTTCCGTTGTCGAGGCGCCGAGGTGGGGCAGGGCGACGACGCGCGGATGGGCGTTCAGGGCCACGGTGGGGAAATCGCACACGTAGCCGTACAGGGGCCCGTCGTCAAGGGCGCGAAGGGCGGCTTCGTCGTCGACGATGCCCTGGCGCGCGAAGTTCAACACCACCGCGCCCTTACGCATGCGCTGCAGGCGTGCCTCGTTGAGCAGATGGCGGGTGGAGGGGATAAGGGGGACGTGGAAGGTGATGAATTCTGCGGCGGCAACCACCTCGTCTACGCTGCCGGCTTGCTCGACCTGGGCCGAGAGCTGCCAGGCGCGCTCCACGGTGATGGTCGGGTCGTGCCCGATCACCCGCATGCCAAGGGCGAGGGCGGCATTCGCTACCTGCACACCGATGGCGCCGAGACCGACGATGCCGAGCGTGCGGCCCGGTAGCTCGAAGCCGGCGAACTGCTTCTTACCGGCTTCGACCGCCCGGTGCAGCGCGTCGTCGTCGCCGTCGAGCTGGCGCGCGTAGTCCCAGGCGGGACAGACGTTGCGACAGGCCAGCAACATGCCCGCTAGCACAAGCTCCTTGACCGCATTGGCATTGGCACCGGGGGCGTTGAAAACGGGGATGCCGCGCGCAGTGAGCGCCTCCACGGGGATGTTGTTGACGCCGGCACCGGCGCGGGCCACGGCCTTGAGGGACGCGGGCAGTTCCATGTCGTGCATCTTCGTCGAGCGCACGAGGATCCCATCCGGTTGAGAGATCTCCGTGCCGATCTCGTAGCGATCGTGGGGCAACTCAGCGAGGCCGGTGGCGGCGATGTTGTTGAGTTTGAGAATCCTGTACATAGCGGTGTTATTCGTTTCGTTGGCCGTGGAGGCGTTAAAAGTCCTGCGTGTACGCCAAGAGGGCGTCCACGTGTTCCTAAGGCATCGCGTCGTTGAGGCTGGCGCGCATGCCGCCGACGCAGCGGTGACCCTTTGGCGACGACATGCTGGCTTCTTCAGCGCCGGCGAGGCAGCACGCGTAGGTGGGCGGTCATCGAGTCCGCCTTGGCGTGGGTGTGGTGGTGCAGGTAAGCGGCGTCCTCGCCAACTTGCCACCGTTCGAATGCGGGGGTGCGTTTGAAAACGGCCTGGGTCGGCGCGGCGGGCCGAGCGCTGACGTTGTAGATGCGACTCATGGGGGACTCAGGGGGGTGGGGGCGATCTAGCCGTTCCCGATAGCGTCTGGGTCTTCCGCCCAGCGTTGAAAGATGTCGGCTAGGGCGCGTACGCCGTCGGTCAGGGCGGCGGGGCCGGGCTGCAGGATGATCGCCGATTTCACCTCGTACAGGTGCCCGTAGCGAACCGCGGGGACGATGTCGTAACCCGGACGCTCGGCCACCCGTTCGGGGCGAAACTTCTTACCGCACCAGGAGCCGATGATGATGTCCGGCGCGGTGTCGATGATCTCTTGATGAGCGGCGATGATTCGGTCTTTTCCGAGCGGTTTCTGGGCCAAATCAATGAAAACGTTGTCGCCGCCCGCTAGCTGCAGCAGCTCCGATACCCACCTGATGGCAGCAATAGGTGGCTCATCCCATTCTTCGAAGTAGACGCGAGGGCGGCGGGGGAGTTCCCGGGCCAGGGTCTTAACCTCCTCAAGGCCCATTTCGAGCTCCTGGACCAAGCGCTCCGCGCGTGCGTGGCAACCGATCAGGCCGCCGAGCACCACGATCATGTCTAGGATCTGCTCAACGCTGCGCTGGTTAAACACGTGGACGGCCACCCCCGCGCGGATCAGCTCCGAGGCGATATCCGCCTGCAGATCCGAGAACCCCAGCACGAGGTCGGGCTCGAGAGCCAGGATCTTGTCGATCTTGGCGCTGGTGAAGGCCGAGACCCTGGGCTTCTCCCGCCGCGCTTGCGGCGGGCGTACGGTGAAGCCTGAGATGCCCACGATGCGTGACTGCTCACCGAGGAGGTAAAGGGTCTCGGTGGTTTCCTCGGTCAAGCAGACGATCCGTTGCGGATAGCGGGTGCGCAGGCTCGTCGGACCGGAGGCGGAGGGTTCGATCACTGGACGCTAGTGGTGGTGGTCGCCAGGGGAGAGCGGGCGGGCGAGGATCACTTCGATCTCCACCAGCATGCCGTCGCCGGCGAGTCCTGCCACCTGCACGGCGGAGCGGGCAGGCAAATTGGGTTGCTCTTCGGTGCCGAAGTACTGGGTGTAGGCTTCCATGAAGCCGCCGAAGTCCATCCGACCGCCTTTGGCCTCATCGCCGACCAGGAACACGGTCATCTTGATCACATCGCCGAAGCCCAATCCCAACCCTGTCAGCGACTGCTCCATGCGAGAGAAGACGCTCATGGCCTGGGTTTTGGTGTCACCCCAAAAGGCCCGCGAGCCGCGCGTGGCGGTCGGGTCTGCGGGCCCCGGCACCAAGCCGCTGTGGTGAATCAGGGTGGTGCCCGGTGGGGTCTCCACGGCGAGGGCGATGGGGAAAGGGTTATCGTTCGGCAGTGGGTAGCGTTGGATACTGGGCTGATCGTGGTCGGCGTAGGCCGTATGGCACGCCAGGGCGCAGGCGATCAGCGACAGCAGTAGATGGCACCGGTGATTCACGTTGTATACCTCGAGCGTCGAATGGTTACCCTTACGGTGATCGTCGGGCCGGGGCCCGCGCCGACAGCACCCTAGCATGAAAGTGATTTGTATCCGCCGAACGCTAAGTGCCGCGATCGCTGATGAGTGAACCCTCACCTCACCTGCTGTTGGCCGAGGATGACGCGTCCCTCGGGGCCGCCGTTCGTGACGCCTTGGAAGCGGCCGGTTACCGCGTGAGTTGGACGCGCACCGGCGACGCTGCTGCCAACGCCTGGGCGAGTGCTCCCAGCCTCGATCTGGTGATCCTGGACCTCGGTCTGCCCGGGCTCGACGGGCTGGAGGTGCTGGAGAAGGCGCGCCGCGGCGGCCTCGACACTCCCGTCCTCGTATTGACCGCGCGCGACGGCCCGGAAGACCGCGTGCGCGGCCTGGATGCGGGGGCGGACGATTACCTGGTCAAGCCATTCCATCTGGCGGAACTGCTGGCTCGGATTCGTGCGCGTCTTCGTCGCGACGCGGGCGGCGGCGAGGAGCCGATGGCCGTGGGCGGGCTGCAGCTGACGCAAGATCCGCGCGGCGCTCAGTACCTGGGTCGGGCCGTGAGTCTGACGGCGAGCGAGTACGACTTGCTCGAGTGCCTGCTCCGTCAGGCCGGTCGCGTTATGCCGCGAGACCGCCTGGAGGCGGTTTTGGCAAGGTCGGCGCGCACGCCTGGCAGCAACACGCTCGATGTCTACATCCACCGCTTGCGGCGCAAGCTCGACGCAAGCGTGATCCGCACCGTGCACGGCATCGGCTATGTCCTCGAGGCGCCCAACCCCTCGCATGACGAGCCGCCGTCCTCGTGAGCTCCATCCGCCGCCGACTGCTCACGCTGCTGTTGCCGGCGTTGCTGCTCATCGCAGCGGCGGCAGCGGGGACGGGCTACGTGGCGGCGAGTAACCGTATCGCCGCGTTCCTCGATACGCAGCTGGCCGAGAGCGCACGCGTGCTGTTGCTCTGGGTGCTTGCGGAGCCCCGAACGGGCACCGAAGCGAACGCGGAGAACATCGATCGCGAGCTGGCGGAACTGTTCGAATCCGTGGGTGCGGCAGCGGGGACCTCCCAAGACACCCTCGAGGCATGGTCCGGAAGTTTGGCCTACCGCTTCGCTCGGCCCGGCATCATCGAAGCCCGCGCCTCGCGCGGGGGCGCGCTGGATCAGCCCGATGCCTGCACGTCGCCGGGGCTCGCGATGATCGAGGCTGGCGATGGCAGGCGCTGGCAGGTGTACACGACTTGGGGCGGGGAGCCTCTCGCCACGGTCTGCGTTGGCCAACCCCTGGCCGCGCGACGGGCGATCGTGCTCGACACCCTGTTGCCATCGGTGGCGTGGTGGCTGTTGGTGGTGCCGCTCACCGGCGCGGTGGTGTGGTGGGGCCTGCGTCGTGGACTCGCCCCGTTGCGCGATCTGGCGGCGGAGCTTCGTGCTCGGGCGCCCGGTGATCTTTCCCCGTTGCCCGAGGCGCCGGGGGCGCTGGAGGTGCGCCCCTTGCTCAGCGCGATGAACGATCTGCTCGCGCGGCAACGGCGTCTGATCGACCAGGAGCGGCGCTTCAGCGCAGAAGCTGCCCACGAACTTCGTACGCCGTTGGCGACGGTGCGCCTGCGCGCCGAGCAGGCGCTGGGTGCAGAGCCTGGCGAGGCGGTACGTAGGCCTATGAGCGCGATCGTCGCCGAAACGGAGCGAGCCGAGCGCGTGCTGGCGCAGCTGTTGAGCCTGGCCGGCGTGGACGCGGCCGATGCCGGCGGCAGCTTACCGACCCAATCGGTAGCCCTGATGCCCCTGCTGCGCGAAGTGCTGGCGGATCAGGCCTCCCTCGGCCTCGCGCGCGAGGTGCAGTTGCAGCTTGAGGCGGGAGAAGAGGAACCTGGCGAGGTGCAAGTCGATCCGGTGCTGCTCCAGGTGTTGCTCCGCAATCTGGTCGACAACGCCCTTCGCTACACGCCAGCGGGCGGCCGTGTCGAGGTGGACGTCACGCGCGAGGATGCAGGCGTGCGGCTCCAGGTGCGCGACGACGGTCCTGGCATCGACGCGGAGCTGAGACGACGACTCGGCCAACCCTTCGCCCGCGGCGAACGCCACGATCAGACGGGCACAGGGCTTGGCCTCACCATCGCCAGGCGTATCGCTCAGTTGCATAAGGCGACGCTTGATTTCGACGATGGACGAGGTGGGCGTGGCCTCACCGTCTCCCTGGTGCTTCCAAGTGTCGGTAAGCGCACGAAAAGACTGTGAACGGTGACCCAGTTAATGTCTTCTTAAGATCCTGAACGCAGCATTGAGAGCACACCAAGAATAAAGCTTTCGGCTGCAGGACGCGGCACGAAGCAGGCCCTGAGGTACAGCTCTCGATGCACCCTTTCCGCCCCCCGGACAACCTGGTCGCACGCCCCCGCACGTTGTGTCAATTGGCCCTCGTGCCAACGCTGGCTGCACTGCTCGTGGCCGCCATTCCGGTCGCCTCGGGTCAGCCCGCTGCCACGGAGCAGGCACCGAACGCGCCAGAGACTGGGGCCATCGAGAACGTGATAGTCACCGGCTCGCGCCTCGAGCAGACCTTGATCGAAGGCGCCTACCCGGTGACCACGATCGAGCGTGATGTGCTCGAGCGCAGCGGGGTGGCGAGCATCGGCGAGCTGCTGCAGGAGCTACCCTTCGTCGGGGGCTCGCCCATCAGCACCGGTGTGGGCGCGCGCGGCGCTGGCGGTGGCTTCTCTCGCGGCACCGAGTCCATCGAACTGCGCGGCCTCGGCGAGCAGCGCACCCTAATACTCCTAAATGGTCGACGCTTCGTTCCAGGCGGGAGCGGTGCCAGCGGCATCGTGGACCTCGGCATGATCCCCCTCGCGTGGATCGAGCGGGTGGAGATCCTGAAGACGGGAGCGTCCGTCGAGTACGGTGCGGATGCCGTTGCAGGGGTCATCAATCTGATCACCCGATCGCGCTTCGAGGGGGTGAGCGTGCAGCTTACTGGTGGTAGCACTGACCGTGGCGACGGTGAGAGCGTCTCCCTGCAAGTTACCGCCGGACGATCCATCGGCCGTGCGCAGGTGCTCGGCGGCCTGCAGATCAGCGATCAACAGGCCGTGAGCAAGGGCGATCGCGGGTTTTCCTCCCAACTCCTGACCGTCCAGGGCCCCGACAATGAGATCGTTCCCGACGGCAGTTCTGCGCCACCGCAGGGGAACTTCCGCACCAGCGATGGTCGCCTGACCCTTATCGAGGGCGAAGACGGCGCGCAGGCGAGCGACTTTCGGCCCTTTATCTCTGACGGCCCGCAGACCGATCGCTTCAATTTCAACCCCTTCGAGGACCTGGTGCAGGACTCGCGCAGGCTTAGCGCCTTCATCGAAGCGACCTTGCCGATCGGTCAGCGAACGGAATTATTCGCCGAGGCCTTGTACCACCGACGGGACTCGGATCAGCAGCTGGCGCCCTTACCCCTGTTCACCAGCCGCGAGACGGACGTGGTGGTCGATGCGACCAACCTCTTCAACCCCTTCGGCGAAACGCTGACCGATGTACGACGTCGCCTGGTGGAAGCCGGGCCGCGGGAGTTTATCCAGGATAACCGCGCGTGGCGCGGCGTGCTTGGGGCGCGGGGCGATCTAGGCAACTGGCGATGGGATGCGAGCCTGAACCAAGCGCGCAACGAGACCAAACAGCGGCAAACGGGCGACCTGCTGGACGATCGCCTGCGTGCCGCTCTGGGCCCGTCGTTCATCGATTCGGCCGGACGCGCTACCTGCGGTACGCCCACCGCGCCGATTGCCGACTGCGTGCCCCTGAACCTGTTCGGCGGGCCTGGCAGCATCGATAGCGCCATGCTGGCGTTCATCGGCGCGGACCTCGAGGACGTCGGCGTCAACGAGCAGACCGTCGTGTCCCTGAACGCCGGGGGCAGCCCCCTGCGCCTGTGGGCAGGTGATCTCTCCATGGCGGTGGGCTACGAGTACCGGCGCGAGGAAGGACGCGACCAGCCCGACGCCCAGACCCTTGCGGGCAATACCAGCGGCGCGGCGCGGGCCATCACCGAAGGCAGCTTCGAGAGCAACGAGGTGTACCTTGAATTGGGTGTGCCCTTGGTGGTGAACCAGCCGTTCGCACAGGCCCTCGAGCTGGAGCTGGGCACGCGCTTGGTCGACTACTCGAGCTTCGACTCGCGCAGCGTGTTCGACGTAGGTCTGCACTGGCAGCCGGTGTCCCCGGTGGTGGTGCGCGCTGCCTGGTCCCAGGCGTTTCGTGCGCCAAACGTGGGTGAGCTGTTCGGCGGCGTCACCCAGTCCAATCCGGCGATCGACGATCCGTGCGCCGATTTCTCCCCCTTGAGCGCGAGCGCGATCGAGCGCTGCATCGCCCAGGGCGTGCCCGCCGACGGCAGCTTCGATCAAACGGGCAACGAGACGCCTCAGCTAGGGGGTGGCAACCCGCAGCTTGCGCCGGAGGAGGCGCAGATCATCACCGCCGGTATCAGCTGGCGAGCGGCAACCCCCTACGCCCTGGAGGTAGCCCTCGACTACTACGACATCGAGATCGACGGTGCGATCGGAGCGCTCGGCGGCAACACGGTCCTCTCCCAGTGTCTGGCGACGGGCCAGGCCGTGTTCTGCGACCGGATCCAACGCGATGGCGCCGGCAACATCATGCAGATCGAAACGGCTCTGCAGAACATTGCCCAGGAGACAGCGCGCGGAATGGATCTCTCGGTTCTGGCGGAACATGGGGGTCCTAGTGATCTCACCCTGACGCACAACGTGACCTTGAGCCGTGTGCTGCGCCGAGATCTCATCGCGTTCCCGGGCGCCGAACCCTTCGTAGGCGTGGGCGAGTTCGATCCCGATCGCTTCGGCGCCATCCCCCGCTGGCGAGGCAACTACCGCCTCGGCGTGAGCCGCGGTCGCTGGAGCGCTGGCTACGAGGCCCTGTGGATCGGCGCCCTTCGCGAACGCGGCGGCGAGGTCACCGCCAACACGACGCGCGCCATCGGCGCTCGCGTCTACCACGATGTCACCATCAGCCGTGATTTCGATGTCGGCACCCGGGTGACCCTCGGCGTAGACAACGTGAGCGACCGCGATCCCCCGTTCTTCGCCAACGCCGACGAAGCCAATACCGACGTCACCACCTACCCCTTGCTCGGGCGTACCGCCTGGCTACGCCTCGGCCATCGCTTCGGCGGTCGCTGAGGTTGGCGCGAATGCCTCAGGCCCGGTGCGCCGGCAGAGTGAAGCGGAAGGTCGTCCCTTCACCAGGCGCGCTCGTCACCGTGATTTCGCGCGCGTGCAGATCGATGGCGCGCTTGACGATGGCAAGGCCTAAGCCGGTGCGGTTGGCCGCCGCCCCCGATCCTGGATCCGGCGCTCGGTAGAGCCGCTCAAACACGTGGGGAAGGTCTGCCGCCGGGATTCCGCGGCCCGTGTCCTCGACCGTCACCAGGACCTCGCCATCGAGGTCGGCCTCGGCACCGCGGGCACGCACGATCACCCGGTCGCTCGGGTCCGTGTGCTTGATCGCATTGTCGATCAGGTTCTCCAGCACGCGCTGGATCAACGCGATGTCCGCCACCACCCACGGCGTGTCTCGGTCCAGATCAGCCTCCAGGGTGATCCGCGAGGCCTCGGCGCGCAGTTGATAGGTCTGGGTGATGTCGAAGATCAGCTCGGTCAGGGAGAAGGGCTCGGCCTTGGCGCCGTCCTGTTCCGAATCGAGCTGCGAGAGCTCGAACAGCTGATCGACCAAACGGTTGAGCTGCTCGCCGTGGCGCCGCGCGATGGTGAGGTAGTGCTGGCGTCCCTCGTCATCGAGTTCAGGTTGCTTCAACTGCAGGGTCTCAATGTAGCCAAGCATCGCAGCCAGCGGCGTGCGTAGATCGTGCGAGACGTTGGTGACGAGCTCGCGACGCAACCCGTCCAATCGCTTTAGGGCGTTCACCTGCTCGATGATGCGTTCGGACATGTCGCTGTAGGCGAGGGCGAGACGGTCCACCTCATCGCCGTTCGCGCGCCCCAGGCGCGGCGGCTCGCTGGCCGAGAAGTCGCTGGCGCGGTAAGCCTCCACGGTCCGCGTTAGTTGACGTAGTCTACGGGTTAGGAGGTTGAAGATGAGCAGGCCCGCGAGGAACGCGAACAGGGCGCTCACCACCACGCCGATCAAGCTTAGGCGCAGCATGAAATTGCTGGCGATGTTCTGGGCCACGGCTTGGTAGCGCTCACTACTCAAGATGGCATAGACGTAGCCCGAGAGCTCACCGTCCTCTTCGAGGGCGGCGGCGGCGAAAAGCTTGCGCGCGTCGTCGCTGCGCGGGTCATCGCCGCGCGTCGGCATGGGTGCGTTGGCAGCGAGGAACTGCTCGATGGGGGCAACATCCACCTGGCGTCGGCGGATCTTCTCTTCTGGTGCGTCGTAGGCGAGGAGGCGGCCGTCGGGATCGAGGAGGTACACCTCGACCGTCGGGTTCACGATCATCACCGTGTGGGCGAGGTCCTTCCAGTCCGAGAGGTTAGGCTCGCCGTCCTGCATCAGCACCTCGTGTTGGAGGATGTACTCCACGATGCTGCTATTCAGACGCTGGGTGATTTCCTGGTAGTAGTAGTCGGCCGCGAAGCGCACCACGAAGAGGAACGCGACGCCGAGCAGGGAGACGAGCACCAGCAGGGAGAGAGCGAGCTTTCCGTACAGGGACTTAAGCATAGGGGGCAAGCGGGGCGAAGGGCGCCGGCGCTCAGGGGCCGATGTCGACGCCGAACTTGTAACCGACACCCCACACGGTCACCACGTAGGTCGGATTTGAGGGGTCTGGCTCCACTTTGGCGCGTAGCCTGTTGATGTGGGTGTTTACGGTGTGTTCGTAGCCATCATGGCCGTATCCCCACACCGAGTCGAGGAGCTGCGCGCGGGTGAACACCTTGCCAGGCGCGCGCGCGAAGTGCGTAAGTAGGTCGAATTCCTTCGCGGTCAGATCGATCGGCTTTTCATCGACGTGCACTTCGCGCCGATCGAGGTCGATTTGCAGCGCGCCGGCGCGCAGCTCGCTGGCCGGCTCGTCACCGCGTTCGAGGAGCTCGACCCGGCGGAAAATGGCTTTTATGCGCGCCAAAAGCTCGGGAATGCTGAAGGGCTTGGTGATGTAGTCGTCGGCACCGATATCGAGACCGCTCGCCCGATCGCCTTCACCAGACTTGGATGTGAGCATTACGATGGGTACATAATACGGCTGTTCGCGAAGCCGGCGGCATATTTCCAGGCCGTCGACGCCGGGCAGGCGAAGATCCAGCAGGATCAGGTCCCAGCGCGAGGCGAGGGCAAGTCTGAGCCCTTCGCTGCCGTCGCTGGCAATCTGCGGATCCTCCGCCAGCTCGCGTAGGTGCAGCCGAAGGAGGCGGGCGATATCGGGCTCGTCTTCGATGATTAGGATTCGTCGGCTCATGATGATGCGTGTGGTTCGTAAGCGCGCGTCGGTTACAGCGGACGGGGGATTTGCTCGATTCGGGGCCAGCTCGGCCGGGTCGAGCGTGAGGCCGCGAGCTCAGCTCACGGGACAGGGATTTACGAGCGAGGGATTGTCATGCTTGTGCTCAGCCGGCGAATCGGGGAAGCGATCGTAGTGGGTGGCAACATCCGCATTGTGGTGCTGTCCGTAACGGGGAACTCAGTGCGTTTCGGGGTAGAGGCGCCACGTTCGATTTCCGTGCATCGCGAAGAGGTGCTGAAGCAGATCGACCTGGACGAGGAGGAGCTTCCTCCCGCTACCCGCCAACCTCACAGCGGGTAGTCCGCCCTGAGTCACCCTCGACGCCGCGAGCTCTTCCCGGCGTCCCGTTTCTCAATGCGCGCCTCCCCGGTTGTCTTTGGGCTCTTGTCCACCGTGGCTCTCAGTGCCTGCGTGAGTGTCATCCGTACGCTCCCGGACGGCAGTACGGAGCGATTGCGCGGGGAGTCGATTCGCGCTTACGCCGGTGAGGTGTTTCGTCGCCATAACGCGGCGAGCAGCGCTTTGCTCGAAGCCTTGCCCTTTCTCGAGGCAGAGGCTCCTGAGGTCGCCGAGAAGCTGCTTGGCGCTGAGGAGACGATGAACAGCGCCTGCGCGCCCGTCGATGCGGTAGCCGTGCGTCATCGTGACGGAGAATCGGTGGATCTGGGGGACCAGCTGGCCTTCGCGCGTGCGCTGGAGTCGTGCGAGCGGGAGACCGCGGCGCTGGAAACGCTGCTGGCCGCTGCCAGCGGATCGGCCTAGGCCTCGCTGGATCGCTCTGCCAGCGCCAGGCGCTGACGCTCCAGTTCCTCGATAAGGCCCTCGAACCCACTCTCAGTGATCAGGGTTGAGTACTCCGCTCGCTTCAGGGCCAAATCGCTCACGCCGTCCACGATGATATTGACGATGCGCCACTGCTCGCCTGATTGGCGCAACAGGTAGTCGAAGCTATGGCGCTTCGCGGGCGTGATCAGTTCCGCGCTTACGCGGCGTTGTCCAAAGCTCCCGTCGCGCTCGTCCGTAATGGTGAAGCGCTCGCCGGCGAACTCGGCGAAGCGCCTGGCGTACGTGGCCAAACTCAGCGCAGTGAAGCTTTCGATGAAGCGCTCACGGTCTGCATCCTCCAACACACGCCATGCGCGGCCGAGCACAATGCGCGAGATGTAGGCAAAGTCGTGGCTATCCAGCACCGCTTGGTTGAGCGTCGCAACGGCCGCACCCTGATTTGCCAAATCGGTGCTTGCCGCGCTGCCCATATAGGCGAGGAGCCTGCCTTGTAGCGCATCCACCACTGCGACTGGCGCGCTGGCCTGGTGCGGCGCCGGGGTGGCGGCGTGATGATCCGCAAGGCACGGGTTAGGCAGCCAGGCCAGTATTGCCGACAGCGCGATAGCCGTAGCAGGTGCTGAAACTCGCTGCGGATGACTCATCTGGAAGACCTCACTCACTGGGGAAACACTACCGTGTGACAATCCTCGCGTACTCGCGATCCTTCCAGCGGGCCCGAATGCCACGCCAGCTGCTCCATGCCGAGCTCCAGGTCATGGCGAGGTACAGACTGGCGACTGGCGGCAGGGTGAGCGCCAGAGCCCACGGCAGCCCGTAGAAGCGAATCGTAGGGGCATAGCTGATGGCCATCGCTGCGAGCGCGATCAGGGCGGCGAGGCGCGTCTGTAGATCGGTGGAGAGAAGCAGCGCTGCCACGGGCACCAGCAAGCTTGCGACCATCGCTGCCGTACAGGCCAGCAGCGCCCACGGGGACTCACCCAATTGAGTGTAGGCCGTGCGCGCCACCATGGCCCAGGTGTCGCTCAAGCGGCGGTACCGGCGGGTACTGACTACCTGCCGCGAGAGGCCGATCCATATGCGATAGCCGGCGTCCTTGATGCGCCGGGCAATGGTGCAATCGTCGATCACGGCCTCGCGCAGGCTCGCGACACCCCCCACGGCGTCGAGCGCGTCGGCACGAAGCAGCATGCAGCCCCCAGCGCCGGCGTGAAAGCGCTTGCAGGTGCCGTTCGCGAGGGCAAATGGATAGATCAGCTTGAAGAAGTAGACGAAGGCCGGCATCAGCAACTGCTCCCAGAAGCTCTCCATGGCGAGCGATGCCATCACCGACACCAGGCCTGCGCCGCTGCCTGCTTGCCGATCGCGCAACGCTGCGAGGACGCCTGACCCCAGGGTGATGTCTGCGTCGACCAAGAGCACGAACGGGGTCCGTACCTCGGCGATGCCCTGATGGAGGGCCCAAAGCTTGCCCGTCCACCCCATCGGCAAGGGCTGTCCGGCGAGCACTTCCACGTCGGGTACGCTGCGAGCGATGTTGGCGGTGTCGTCGGTCGACTGGTCGTCGACGATGAGGATGCGCAGCTGCGCACTCTGCTCGCGCAGTCCGGCGAGCGTTTGCCGTATGTGTGCCGCCTCGTTGCGGGCTGGGACCACCGCGGTAACCCCCACCCCCGGGTCTGCCGTGGGCGGGGACTGGATGCTGTTCAGGCGTTCGCGCGTGCGCCAGGGCTGCCACGGCAGCAGCAGCAGGGCGACCCACATGATTGCGGCCGCAACGGCGCCGACGAAAAGAAAAGCGGCCATCAGCGTGAGGGTGCCGGTGGCCGCTGCCGCGACTGCACGTGGTGGGGCATGCGCGCGTCGCAGCGCGGTCGCTTAGTCGTCGCGCGAGGCGCTGGCGCGCTGGCCGATGCTGCCGACGGGAATGCTGGCGATCGCGCCTCCAGCACCGTCTTCCTCGTTCGTCGAGCCGTCGTAGAGGACGGGGAAATCGGGCGCCATGGGTCCCTCGGTCTTCGGTCCGCGCATGGCAACCCACAGGGCCTTGAGCGGATTGTTGAAGGTGTCAACGACTGACGTACCCTCGTAGCCACAGTGCGCCATGCAGTTGTCGCACTTCGGATGGCGGCCGGTGCCGTAGCGTTGCCAGTTGGTCTCTTCCATCAGCTTGGCGAAGCTAGAGGTGTAGCCCTCCTCTGCCATTAGGTAGCACGGCTTCTGCCAACCGAAGATGTTGTAGGTGGGGTTGCTCCAGGGGGTGCACTGATACTTCTGGTTGCCAGCGAGGAAGTCGAGGAACAGGCTCGAGTGGTTGAAGGTCCACTTGTGCTTGCCCTGCTTGCCGATGCGGAAGATGTCCCGGAACAGATTGCGCGAGGTGGTGCGGCCCAAGAACACGTCTTGCTTAGGCGCATGCTCGTAGCTGTAACCGGGGGACACCGTGATGCCCTCGACGTCGAGCTCGGCTACCGTATCGAAGAACTCCGCGACCTCCTTGGGGTCCTCGCCAGCGAAGAGCGTGCAGTTGATCGTCACGCGGAAGCCGCGCTCCGTGGCCGCCTTGATGGCATTGATCGCCTTTACGTACACGCCATCACGGCACACCGACTCGTCGTGGCGCTCTTCGTTGCCGTCGAGATGCACGGAGAAGGTGAGATAGGGCGACGGCTCGTAATCCTTGAGCTTCTTCTGCAGCAGGATCGCGTTAGTGCACAAGTAAACGAACTTCTTGCGTTCGATGATGCCACGCACGATCTCGGGCATCTCCTTGTGAATGAGTGGTTCACCGCCTGGGATCGATACCATCGGCGCGTCGCACTCGTCGACCGCCTTGAGCGCCTCATCCACCCCGACGCGCTTGGCGAGGATGTCGTCCGGATAGTCGATCTTACCGCAACCGGCGCAGGCCAGATTGCACTGGAACAGCGGCTCGAGCATCAGCACCAGCGGATAGCGCTTGACGCCGCTCAGCTTCTTGCCGAGCAGGTACTTCGCTACCTTGTATGTCTGGATCGCGGGAATGCCCATCGAAACCTCCGTTTTTTGTATTTTCCGTGCGTTCGAGAGGGCTCACCGTTCAGGCGGCGAGCACCGAGTCGTGTATGTGTTCTTGCCCTTGCCTAGAGGGTCTCGCGCACCCGTTCCCACTCCAGCATCAGCCAGGGCGTGAAGCGCTCCGGGTACGCGGCGATCTCCGCGTCCAGCTCCGCAGGGGTCACGTAGCGATAGTCGGCGATCTCGTTGGCGTTGACCACCGGCGCCTCATCGGTCACCCCTTTGTATACCCAGCACAACTCGTGCTCGGCGCCTTCTGAGCCAAAGGATGCCTGATAGATGAATTTGTATAGGAAGTGCAGTTCGCAGTTTAGGTGCAGCTCCTGATGCAGTCGGCGCACGGAGGCCTCCGCCATGCTCTCGCCGCGACGTGGGTGGCTACAGCAGCTGTTGGCCCAATAGCCGCCCCAGAGGCGCTTTTGCTCACTGCGCTGTTGAAGCAGTACCCGTCCGGTGCTGTCGAACACGAAGACGGAGAAGGCCCGGTGCAGGATGCCATCGCCGTCATGGCAGGCACCCTTGCTCAGAAAGCCGATCTCCTGGTCCTGCTCGTCGACGAGGATCAGCTCCTCGTCCTCCGAGGACACGACCTCGTGTTTGATCGCCGCCGCGCGGTTATCCAATTTTCACCTCCATCGCCTGATAGCCAGCGTCCTGCATGGCCCTTACCACGCGATCCGAATCCTCGGGGCAGATGGCGATGATCGAACCACCGCCGCCGCCGCCTGTGAGCTTAGCGCCCACCGCACCATTCTCGCGTGCGATTTGGATCAACTCCTCAACCTCCCAGCACGACACCTGTAGCGCGTTTAGGAAGCCCTGGCAGATGTTCATCAACTCACCGAGCTGATCCAGGTCGTTGTCATCGATCGCGCGAATGCCTTGCAGGGTCAGCGAGTCGATTTCGTCAAAGATGCGCTCGTAGCGCTTGGGGTTGCGCTCCCAAGCGGCGCGAACACGCGCTACCATCTTCGCTGTTAGGCTCTCAACGCCCGTCATGCCGACCACTACAGGGATTGGCTCGGACACCGTTAGCTCCTTCATCACCGGCGGATCGCCGGGACGATAGAGCATGAAGCGACCGTACGTGGCGAGTGTATTGTCTACCCCTGACGGTGTGCCGTGCGCCACCTTCTCAGACTCGAAGGCGAGGTCATTCACCTGCGCATCCGATAAGCCCAACCCGAAATGTTCGTTCAGTGCGCGGATGATGGCAACTGCAACGGCCGCGGAGCCCCCCAATCCCATCGCTCGGGGGACGTTGGGGAACACCTCGATGCGCATCGGTCGGTCAGTCAGTCCGAGCTTTTGCAGAATGAGCCCACTCGGCTTGTGGAACGACTGGGGCTGTGCGGCGTCCGGGTGCATGCGCTGTTCTACGCCCCAACGGGGAATCAACAGAGAGACGCCTTCGTCGGCATCCTCGACCCTTGCCTCGATGGCGAGGGGCACAGGAGCTGCCACCGCATGGCGCCCATACACGACTGCGTGTTCGCCTAATAGGATCGCCTTGCCGTGTCCAGCCGCGGTAGAGCTGCGACGCTTGTTACGTACGATTTCCTTCGGGGCCGTGGGGGCGCTCTCCGCCTGCTGTGCGGACAGCTCAGCGATTATCTCGCGCGCTCGCCAGATCTTGATCTGGTGGGACTCGATCAAGCGCTCCACTACCGCCTCGAACAGCTCCGGCGGTGCACCGGCTGCGTGGGCGCAGCTTCGCGCGTGCAAGGTCATGTGCCCTTGCTGAATGCCCTCGGTACTCAGCGCGCGCAAGGCAGAGAAGTTTTGGCCGAGGCCGACGGCACCCATCACTTCCGCTAGCTCTCGAGCGGTGCGCACACCCAGCAGGCGCAGATTGACGGCCACGGTGGGATTGGACTGCAGCGGTCCGCCGACCGTGCCTACCTTGATCGGCATTTCCAGGGAGCCGACGAGATCACCGTTATCGTTGCTGTTCCAGTGGGTGAGCGAGGTGTAGCGATTGCCACGGGCGGCGTAGGCATGCGCCGCCGCCTCGATGGCGCGCCAGTCGTTGCCAGTGGCGAGGGCGAGGGCGTCGATGCCATTCATCACGCCCTTATTGTGGGTGGAGGCGCGGTAGGGGTCGACGGCTGCAAACTCAGAGGCGAGGATGATGCCATCGCGCACCTGTTCTCCGGAGAAGCCCTTGCCGGCAAGCTGCTCCACAGGAATGACGGCCTTCGCCTTCACCATGGCGCGGTCGGTCAGATTGGACAGGATCCGCAAGAAGACCTTGCCGCCCGTGATGTTCTCGACCAAGGAGGCCACACCTTCGCACATGGTGTTGACCAGGTTGGCACCCATTGCGTCGCGCGTATCCACGAGCAGGTGGCCCACGAGCATGTCGTTGCCGCCGGACGGCGAGGGGTGGATGAATACCTCGAGGTCTCGTGCGCCGCCGCCGCGGGCCACCATGTTCGGGTGCAAGCTATTGGCGAGATTGACTACTTCGTCGCGATTGGAGAGCAGGGCAGCACGCGCCTTCGAAGGATGTGGCACGCCGACCACTTGAATCTGTCCGATGAGGATCGGATCTGTGCTCTCGGTGATAAAGCCACCGGCAGCACGCACGACTTTCGCGGAGGAGGACAGGGCGGCGACGATGGAGGGCTCCTCGACCACCAGGGGCACGACGTACTCCCGGTCGTTGATCAGGAAGTTCAGGCCTAGGCCAACCGGCAAGCCCATCACGCCGATGACGTTTTCGATCATCTTGTCGGCGTTCTGGATGCTGAGCGTGTGTTCGCCGCTGGCGAGTGCCTGGTAGTCCGCTTTGGAGAGCAGGCCCTTCTCCCTGACCTTCTTTACCCGGTCTTCGACCGACAGCTTGTAGAACTCCGGTATCCGTGAGCTTTGCACGTTTGACTCCGTCTCCACTTCCAATCCCTTCGGATCCACCGCCAGATCTAACGGCTGGTAGCCCCGTTCGCGCACCAGCTGGCGAAACTTCTCCATCGCCGCTGGGTCCGTGCTGAGCGCCAGGCCGAGATCGCCACCGCCGGCGCCGCAGGGCTTGTACACCACGCCGGTGGTGTCCGCGCACTCCTGCAGGTCAGCGTGATCGCGGCTGACGATGTCCAATCCACTGGCCGTCCCGAGCGCCGCAAGGGCCTGCGTGTACTCGCGCACGCAGCCCAAGAAACCCGGCGCATCGTCCGCTCGACAGGCGTCGACACCTGCCCGTGCCAGCGCTGCCATCGTATCCATGCGCTCGGCGTACTCCTGGCGGTGCGTCGATCGCCAAGCCGCCAGCGTGGCCAAGAACTCCCCCGTCGATGCGCTTGTGCCGGTCCAGACCGGCTGCAGCTGCAGCTGGGCTGGCAGGGTTGCCGCGCCCGCCACAGGTGTTACTACCGGGTCAGGATCGTCATCCTCGAGGCCTGCCTTCTCTAGCCGATACTCGACGGCACCGCCGAAGAGGCTCGCCGCCAGGTCGACCCCGCTGCCGCGCCCGCCCTGAAACTGCCGGTGCATATCGAGCAGCGCGGCTAGCCCCGTGGCATCTCGACCAAAGGGCTCACGGCCGATCAGCTCCAGCAATGCCGAGGCGGCAGCTACCGTGACTGCGGCGCTCGACCCGAGCCCCAGCTTACGCCAGTGCCCACCCCTATTTTCTTGAAAAAACTCAATCGATTCAATGCTTATCCGAAAGGAGCGACAATTTTGCTGCGCTTTTGCCGTCGCTAGTGGTAGGAGCGCCTCTAGCAGTGTGCTGACCAGGCCTAGTCGGCGCTCTAGGGCGTCCGATGACGCGCGCCATTGAACGGCTTGTTCGCGGTAGTGGCCGACGGCACGAAAACGCTCGGGAGCGCGCAGGTGTGCGTCGATCACGGCTGCCACCTGGGCAGGCAGCTCACCCGGGCGGGCGTCCCGCGTCTCCAGCCGCACCCGCGCGCGGCGATCGACGGCTAGCACTAAGGCCGGCGCCCCTTCCAGCACGGCGTACTCACCAAGCACGATCAGTTTGCCCGGGGCGGTGCTGCGGATGATCACGCCGAGCTATCCGCGACGAGCTGTGCGCCGGGCCCTAGGGGTGTATGAATGACCCGCTGGACGCCCTGGACGCTCGCTAGGGCCTCGCGCACTGCAGGTACGTGGGCGGGGGCGCAGACCGCCTTTACCTGCGGTCCCGCATCCACTGTGAAGAACACGGCCAAGGCCTGCCTGCGGCGCAGATCTCGGATGCGGTGAATGCACTCGACGGTGGCACCGTTCCAGTACAGGAGTCCCGGCCGTGCGGACATCGCGAGTCCGTGCATCTTTAGGCAGGACAGCTCACTTACCTCAGCCAGCTTGTCGAAGTCGCGCCCGAGTACGGCTTGTCGCGCTTCGCTCAGATCCCGCTCTTGCGCGGACAGCCAGCCGGACCAGTACGCGGAGGTATCCGCCGTGAGGTTCATGCCCTCGGTTGAGCCTATTTCCTTCTCGCCGCTGGCCGTAATGGCGACGACGACCTCCAGGGGCCAGTCGGCCGCGTCCATCAGCGGTGCGGCAACGGCGTCGCTGCCGTCCTCGCGGCTCCCTCGGGCCATCTCAACGAAGCCACCGAAGATCGATCGTGCAGCCGATCCCGACCCCTCGCGGGCGAGCGCGCTCAGGCGGGCGGCATCGAGGGGCGCCCCATAGGCGTGGGCGGCCGCGAAGACCAGCGCGGCGAAGCCCGAGGCCGAACTCGCAAGGCCCGCACCAGTAGGAAAGTCGTTGTGCGAGTCCACCCGAGCGAAGGGCAGGGCATCTCCGCTCGAGGCTCGCACTCGCGCCAGGGTGGCGCTGACTCGTGCCCGCTGTTTCTCATCCCCTCGCCCGTTGAGCGCGAGCTGATCGGCCTCGAGCTGTGGGTCAGGGGCCACCCGTGTGCGCGTGGTCAAGCCGGCCAAGGTGATGGACAGGGACCCGACGGCGGGCAAGTTACCCGCCACGGACCGCTTGCCCCAGTACTTCACCAGGGCGATGTTGGCGCCGGCGACGGCGCTTACCGCTGGCACGGATTTAGCCTCGCGCGCGCTGCTCGAACAGAAAGGATCATGTGTGATGTGGTCGAAAGATCTGGAGGGCTATGCCGATGGGCCCGTGTTGTCAACGTCCCCCGAGGCGACAACCAGGTGAATCGGAACGTAATGATAATGAAAAATGGCGCGAAACTCCTGGCGCGCCACGCTTAGCGCAGATAGCCGTGCTGCTCGAACCACGCGACGGCGTCCTGTAAGGCCTCCCGTGCCGGGCGGGGCGAGTAGCGCAACGCCTGGCGCGCCTTGGCGCTGTTGAAGTACATCAGCTTGCGCGCCATGCGCGCGCTTTCCACCGTGAGCGTCGGGGTAAAGCCGAACAGGTGCGCCGCCGCCTCGGTGGCGTAGGCGGCGAGCGTCGGCACGATGTGCGGCAGGCGCAGGGAAGGTGCTGTGCGCCCTCGCAAGCACGTCACGGCGGAGATGATTTCGATCAGGCTCATATCATCGCCACCGAGCACGTAGGTTTCGCCGATCGCGCCGTGGCGCTCTGCCAGAAGGTGTCCCTGGGCCACGTCATCCACATGGACCACGTTCAGCCCCGTCTCGACGTAAGCGGGCATGCGCCCCGTGGCCGCATCGACGATGATCTTGCCTGTCGGCGTGGGACGGATGTCGCGAGGTCCGACCGGGGTCGATGGGTTGACGATGACTACGGGGGCACCGTCCTCCTTGGCAATCTCGACGGCGGCGCGCTCTGCGAGATACTTTGAGCGCTTGTAGTGACCGATCATGTCGTCGAGGCTCACTGGGGTGCGCTCATCCCCCGGCACACCTCCCGCTGGAATGCCCAAGGTTGCGACGCTGCTGGTGTACACGATGCGCTCAACCCCCTCAGCGTGGGCGGCGCGCAGCAGCAAGCGCGTGCCCTCTACGTTGGTGCGGTAGATCTCCTCTGGTTCGGGGATCCACAGGCGATAGTCGGCCGCCACGTGGAATACGGCCGAACAACCTCGGACGGCCTCGATCAGCGAGGCGGCATCGGTAAGGTCGGCGGTCACCCGCTCGACGTCTAAGCCCTCCAGGTTGCGTAAGTCGCTTGTGGGCCGCGCAGTCACGCGTACATGTCGACCCTCGCCGAGCAGGGCACGTACCACGGCGGCGCCAACGAACCCAGTGGCGCCGGTCACCAGCGTGGTCAAGGTGTGGCCTCGTCGGTGGTGCTGCCGAGGCTCAACACGGCTGGCAAGACGAGCAAGGTGCACAGGAGGATGAGGCCAAGGCCGACCGCGAGGACGAGGCCCATGCTGGCGGTGCCCGGATGCGCGGACGTGGCCAGGTTGCCGAAGCTCACGATGGTGGTGAGGGCACTGAAGATCACGGCCCGCGCCGTGCTGGTGGCGAGCAGGTTGCCGTCGCCGGGCGGCGCGCTGCGATAGCGATGCACCAGGTGAATGCCGTTGTCCACGCCCATCCCGAGCAGCAGGGGGAGGGCGATGATGTTCGCAAAGTTGAAGTCTACGCCAAGCAGCACGGTGGCCGCGGCAGTGAACACGGAGGCGAGTAGAACAGGCGCCATCACCTGGAAGGTGGCCAGAGGCGAGCGTAGCAGGAGCAGCAACAACACACTCACCAGGATCAACGCGGTCACGATCGCCTGCACGAAGGCCTGTACAACGGCGGCGCCGGCACCGAGCTGAACCACAGGTAACCCCGTCGCGCGCGGGTGCTCGCCGCGCACCTGATCGACGAAGCGTGCCATCGCTGCGTTGTCAGCGAGATTTTCTACCGGGCGCAGCTCTACTCGTTCCCGCCCGTCCACGGCCCGCCAGCGAACGCTCAGCGTCGTGGGCAAGCTGTCGAGGGTGACCGGGCTGGCTGTTAGAGCCGTCGTTAGTCGTCTTAGCTGCGGAGCAAATCCCTCTATTAGGCTTCGCTCCAGCGTATCGAGGGCGGGTCCGCTGGGGTCCCCACGGCGATAGCGCTCGAGGGCCGCGAGGGCTTGAGTCGCCCCCGGGTCACCGTCGCTGGCGAGCTCCTCAAGGGCGTTGCCGAGGGTCATCAGGGCGTTCAGGCGCTGAGCCTGGTCGAGGTCCTGCGGGTCGGCAACCGTCAAGTCCGGCCCGATGATGAACCCGAGTTCCTCGATAAGGGCGAGGCGCTCCTCTTGTTCCGAGGGCACGAAGTTGCGGCGAGTGCGCGCACTCTGCACGAGCGGCAGGCCATCGCTCCGCTCTGCCACCGCCTGCGCTGCCTGTAGGTCGCTGGCCAGTACGCTCAAGATCAGCGGTGAAGTCTGCGGTTCGCCAAGTAGATCTCGGTAGGCGGTGACCGAGGGTGAATCGGGGTCGCGAAGGTTCAGCGGATTCGGGTCGAAACGTACTAGCATCAGCATAGCGACAGCGCCGGCACCGAGCGCTACCGCTAGGCTCACTACTAGGCGGGGGTGGCGTTGGGGCCAGGCACCCCGAGCCGCCCGCCCGGAGCTTGATCCAAGGGGCTGGTCCGCCGTGGGTCTGGGCGTGGGCAGCACGTGGAGCAGCGCAGGCAACACAATGAGGTTAGCCAGCAGCGAGATGTACATCCCCGTGCCCGAGATGAGTCCAAGTTCCGATACGCCCGTGAAGGCGGTGGGGTAGAACGCGAAGAAGCCTATCGAGGTGGTCACTGCGCACAGGATCAGCGACGCCCCCACATCGCTACTCGCTGTTCGCAGGGCCTGGGCACCGTCAACCCCCTCGCGTAGGAGCTCCCGATAGCGCAGGCAGTAGTGCACGCTGAAATCGATGCCGAGCCCGATGTAGAGCACCGCGAAGGCGATGGAGATCAGATTCAACCGTCCCACGGAGAAAGCGGCGAAGGCGGCGGTCAATACGAGCCCGAGAAGTAAGGTGATGAGAGAGGCGAGGACCAGCGTCGCTGATCGTAGGCCCCACAAGAGCACCGCCAGCACCATGCCGAGCGCCAGCATGCCGGCCACGGCCGCCCCTTGGCTGACGCTGCGAAGCTCCTCGTACTCGAGGGCGACCGGGCCGGTCAGGCGAACCTCCACGCCGTGGTCCGGATCGAGTTCAAGGTCCTTTGTGAGCGTATAGATGAACTCGATCGCTGGTCGTGCGGGTGCTACCAATGCGCTGTCGAGGCGCGGTTCGAGCAGGATTACCCGGCGGCGTTCGCTAGCCTCGACTTCGCCGTCCGCGTCCATCAGTTCGAGCCAGGGGAAGCGGTGGAAACGCCGCTCGCTGGCTGCGTCGAGGGCGGAAGTTAGTTCCCGCATTAGGGGCTGCGCATCCAGGTCGCTGCCTTGGTCAGCAGCTCGATTGAGCAGGGTGAACAATTCGGCGAAGCCACGCAGGGTGGGGTCGCGCGACAGGCGCCCGAGAAAGGGCTGAATCTGCGCCAGGCGATCGCCGAGCTGCTGCAGCTGCTGCGTGTCCTGGTACAGCAACCCCTGCCGCGCAAAGTAGTCCTCACTGCTCTCGCCATCGCTGAGGGCGAACAGGTCCTCGCGAGAGGCGATCTCGAGCAGTAAGGTGCGCTGGGCCTTCTCCGCGAGGTCGGCGCTGTCGCCGTCGATCACGACGACGAGCGAGCGCCAGAGGATCGGAAACGCCTCGCGAAACTCGATGAAGTCTCCGCGCCAGTCCAGGTCCGCGGAGATCATGTCGGTGGTATCCGTGTTGATACCGATGTTGTTCACCGTGTACCAGCCGGCGGCGGCGCTCAGAGCGAAGGCGAGCAGCACCCACATCCACGCGCTGCGTTGGATCATCGCGGTTCCACGTGCGAGCCCACGCCCTAGCGCGTTGTTAGGTGAGAACGGATCACTGTGGGAGGACGTGGCCATGGCGTGCGGCTAAGGGTGGCCAGGCTCGCTGAGCAGTCGACCACAGGCGTGCAGGCTCGCCTGGGCGCGCCGCCAGGCCCGGCCGAGGCGCATGAGCGCTGGCAGTTGAGCAGGATCTCGAAGCAGCCTGAGCAACAGGGTAGGCAAGTGGGTCTCACCATCGGCACCCAGGCTGGAGGCGGCCGCCCGCGGAATGGCCATGTCGGCCTCGTCGATGATGACGCGAAAGGTGGAGAAAGGCATGCCCAGACGCTGGGCCTCGCGGGCGTAGGCAGCGCTCTCCATGTCAACGGCGCTAGCGGCGCGCCATCGCTCGCGCAGGGCGTTCTTGGCCTGCGGGGTGCTGACCACCGTGTCCGTGCTGACGAGTGTGCCGGTACGGAGCCTCAACCCACCATCCTGCAGTCGATCGCGGAACGAGGATGGCGGCGGATCTAGGGCCAGGACCTGGGAGCAGCTATCATCGATCAACTCGCTTGCGAGGAGCACATCGCCAGCAACCAGATCGGGTGTCAGGGCACCGGCCACGCCGAAGCCGAGCAGGGCTGGCGTGCCGTCTGTCGAGCGGCCAAGGGCGGTGACGGCGTCTCGCGCGGCGTCAGGTCCCGGGCCGCTCACAAAGATCGCGATCTGGTCGGCAAGGGGCTGGGATCGTCCGATCGACAGGCGCGCGTTGCACAGTGCTGCGGCTTCGCGAGGCAGGGCGCACAGCAGGGTGAGGGCTTGCGGGGTGATGGCAGTGCGCGTTGGCGACTCGGCGCCCTCCCGGGCGGCCGCGGCGGGTGCCCGGCCGTCACGACTCGCCACGGTGCCTTACGCGTTCGCGCTCGTGGGCGCTGTCAGCGGCTCACCCATCGGCGCGAGTGGAAGGCCTTGGGCGATCCGATCGAACAGGAAACGGATGGCTCCGTCGCTGCCGGCGGCAAGGGAGCCCACCAACACCGTCGCTCGCACCGTGTTGCGCGAGACCTTCACTTCCTGGCCCCGGTTGAAGGCCGGGTTGCTGTTGACCTTGCGTAGGGTGAAGATGGCCAAGCCAATGGCCCACAGGCAGAAGCGACGCAAGCCCCGCTCACTGGCGGGGATCAGCAGGGTGTATTCGAGTGCCCGCCGCAGGTGGCTGTGGGCCACGCCGATGAGCTCGCGCATGCCCTCGCCAAACGCGGCCACGTGCTTGCCCGGGGTCAGGTCTGCCAGGTCGAAGCCCAGCGCGTCGAACACATCCCTTGGCAACCAACAGGTGTCCGTGCGACGGTCTTCCCAGACGTCCTTTAGGATGTTCGTCATCTGTAGCCCCTGACCGAAGCAGATCGCCAAGCGGCGCATGTCGTCGCCTCGCTCGGCGATAGCCGGGGAGTAGTCGATGAACAGTTCGGTTAGCATCTCGCCGACGACGCCGGCCACGTAGTAGCAGTATTCGTTGAGCTCTTCGAGGTCCCTGAGGCCACGCAGGCTCTTGTGGTTCTGAAAGCGCGGCATGCCCTCGCACATAATCGTCACGCAGCGCTCGAGGGCCGCACGCTGTGAGGCGTTGAAGCTGTGTGTTACCGCCACCACCCGATCGGTGTGGGCGATCAGTTCGATCTCCGCCGCCAGCATGTCCTTGCTCACCATCGGCACCACCTCGTCGCTGAATGTGCGCGCGTTGCGGGTGCCTGCGATAACCTCGATGAACTGCTCGTGCAGCGCGTGCTTGGCAGCGACGCTGAGCCCGCCGTCGTCCTCGATCGTGTCGGCGATTCGGCACAGCAGGTAGGCGTTTGTCACCACCGTGCGCAGGTCGCCCGGTAGCTGTGGAATGGTCAGGGCGAAGGTGCGCGAAACCTCCGGCAGCACTTGATCCTGATACGCCACGTGCTGCTGCGTCGATCGGGTCTTGGGGGCCGAGGAGGGGGCGGTGGTAGCCGACGTGACTCCGGCGGTGGAATTGCTCCTGAGTTGACCGGTCTCGGTACCACTGGACATGTACGACGGATGCTCGCTCGGTTCGATCGGGCGCGAAACGACGCGCGTGGGCGGGATCTTCTGCGCAGTGCGGCCGCGAAAGTACCACACCTGCGGCCCCCAACGCCATGCTAACTTGCTGCTCTGCACCACAAGCTGCGGTCGCCTGAGAGGTGCACCGCAGTATGCTGCAAGACGCTGATTGCCGAAGTAATTCGGCCACGGTATGGTGCGCCCCTCGCTGGATCTGCCCCGCCAGCTCCCGGCCCACGTGGGCTGGGCATCTTCGATCGCGACGGGAGAGCCTGGTGCATGAGTGAGTCGGCCCATTTCGACCAAGGTCCTTGGTATGTCGGCGCCTACAACGGGTTGGGCGCCGCGGCGTCTGCCATCGGGTTGCGCGGCGATCAGGCGTTCCGACCGGAAGCACTGCGACAAGGGGCCCGCCGACGGGCTATTGGAAGCTACGACTTTGGCGCGCCGCCGCTCGACGAGCCCCTGCGGCGCCTGAGCGAGGACTTCCTCGCCGAGTCCCACGCCAGCCAGACCGGCCGCACGGCGATGCGCGAGCACCTGCTAGAACTGCTTGCCGCGCGCCTACGCCTCACCGGGCGCTGGCACCAACCGCGGAACGTAGGCGCGCTGGAGCCGGTCGAGCGTCCCGTCTTCATCTTCGGATTGCCGCGTACTGGCACCACCTTGCTGCACAACTTGATCGCGCAAGATCCGCAGGTGCGCGTGCCTTGGACTTTCGAGGTGATGATGCCCACCCCGCAGCCGGGCGCCCTGTCGCGAGGAGCGCGTCGCGCGGCCGTGGCGAAGCGCCTGCAGTGGGTGCACCGTTTGGCACCGGCCTTTCGCACCGTGCACGAGGTGAGCGCCAGCTTGCCGCAGGAGTGCATCGCGATCACCGCCTACACCTTGCAGAGCATCGAGTTTCACACGACCCATCGGTTGCCCGGGTATCAGAACTGGCTGGAGGGTAGCGATCAAGTCCCGGCCTATGCCTTCCATCGCCGATTCCTCCAGCACCTGCAGGCGGAGGATCGTGAGGCGGCCGGTTCCGGCCCCTTCGCGCCCAGGCCCTGGGTCTTAAAGGCACCCGGTCACCTGTTCGCGCTCGACGCCTTGTTAGCAGTCTACCCAGATGCCGTGCTCGTGCAGACTCACCGCGACCCACTGGAGGTGGTGGCGTCGATCAGCAGCCATGGGGTGATCTTGCGCAAGGCGTTCAGCCAGCAGGTGGATGTGCAGGAGGTAGCCGTCGATTGGAGTAATCGTTGGGGGCGAGCGCTCGCCCGGACCATGGCCCGGCGCCAGGCAGACGCGAGCCTCGATCAGCGCGTCCTGGATCTGCACTACTCACGACTCCTGGCCGACCCCATGGGAGTGATCGCAGACCTCTATGCCCACGCGGGTCTGTCGCTCGGCGATCTCGCCAGAGAGCGCATGCAGGGGTACCTAGCGTCCAATCCCCAGGGGCGTCACGGGCGCCACCGCTATTCCCTAGAGGGCTTCGGGCTGAATCCGCACCAGGAGGCGGAGCGCTACGCGGACTACCGTCGCTGGCTAAACATCGCCTAGGGGTCCGTCACCACGATCGCACTCGATCCCGGCAGTTCGCTGACGAACTCTGCACCCATGAGCTGACCCGGCGTGTAGTAACCGCCGCTGGGGCGCACCTGCAGGACGTGCTGGGCGATGGCCAGCGCCGCCTCGATCGTGACCTCGTAGCCGTTGGCAGTGCTCAGGCGAGCAATCTTGCGCGCGCCGCCAGGTTCCGACTCCGCCACCTCGCCCCAAAGCGCGGTCCCGTGGGCTGCCCGCGCCGGCGAATCGGGTCCGTGAACCCGCTGACCCGCCACTTCCTTCGCTGCCCAGAGGGCGCCGGGAAGGTGGAGCAGGGGACTGAGCATCCTGAGTTGTCGCAGGCGCCGCAGGGCCCGCGGAGAGATCGGCACGTAGACATCGACATTTGGTATGCCCGTGCTGTGCCAAGCCGTCACTAGGTCGCCCCAGGTGATCGCCATAGCGAGCTTCTCGCCGGCGCCGAAGTCGATGGAACGCGAGCGATGGGCCAGGGGTTCGCGGATCAACCTGCCATCGACGCGCGCGCGCCCGCCCGCCACCAGGCCCTCGATGGAGGTCTTCGTCGTCCCCGGGCTCAAGCGGGATCGCGTATCGAAGGCGAGCGACAGGCGACTGGCGCTAGGCAAGGCAGCGGCAAGGGTCATGGCGATGCAGTCTGTGGGGACCACGTCGAAACCCACGCCCGGGCACACGACGACGCCGGCCTCGCGAGCGCGCGCATCCATCGCCAAGGCAAGTTCAAATACGGCGACCTCGCCCGTGATGTCCAGGTAGTGGGCGCCGACCGACAGCGCCGCCTCGAGCATTGGTCGTGCAGTGGCTGAAAACGGTCCCGCACAGTGCAGTACCAGCTGCACGCCCTGCAGGGCGTCGGGCAGTCCTGGGCCCTCGAGGGCGCAGGTTCGGGCAGGTAGCCGTAGAGCGGCGGCGAGGGCGCACAGGCGTGCGCTGTCGCGCCCGCCGAGTAGGGGCCGTAAGCCGCGTTCGACACAGCGTCTGGCGATCAACTCGCCCGTGTAGCCGTAGGCGCCGTAGACCATAAATCCATCATGCTCAGGCATCTTGTCAGTCCCTTGAGCCGGCCCACCCGGAGCGCGCCAACTTGGTGCTCTCGGCCGGGCCTGGTGGCTGTCATTCGGGGGCTGCTGCGAGTATCGTTGCTGCCCGAATTGCGGCTTCACAGAAAATCAGCGCCGCGTCGACTGCCCTGATTCGAGGACTCCATGCCAGGCACTAGCTTTTACCTCGAGGTTCGCCCTCGGTTACCGGATTCGCTCGCCCGTTTGGACGAGCTGGCCAACGATCTCTACTACAGCTGGGATCCGTCGGTGCGCGCCCTGTATGCGCGCCTGGACCCGCAGCTATGGAACGACTGCGGACACACGCCCCGGGTGTTCCTGCGTCGCGTGGCGCAGGCACGCCTCGATGGGGCGGCGGCCGATCGCGTTTACATGCGCGAGTACACTCGCGTCCTGTCGGCCTACGATAGCTACCGCGAGTCTGCCCGTGCGCCACAGGTTACCGACACGCTCGATCCAGAGCAGGATTTGGTGGCCTACTCCTGCTTCGAGTACGGCATCCACGAGAGCTTCCCGCTCTACTCGGGTGGGCTCGGCGTCCTGGCCGGGGACCATTGTAAAGCAGCCAGCGACATGGGCGTGCCTTTCGTGGCTATCGGCATGCTCTACCGCCTGGGTTTCTTCTCGCAGGAGATCGATGCGCACGGCAACCAGGTGGCCCGCTACCGGCCAACCGACTACGCAGATGTACCGCTCGAGATATGCCGAGGCGAGGAAGGTCAGGAGCTGCGCACCAGCGTGAGCCTACCCGGGCGGGAGATCGCGCTGCGCATTTGGCGCGCCCGCTGCGGTCACATCAGCCTGTATTTGCTGGACACGGATGTGGAGGAGAACAGCGAGCAGGATCGGCGGATTTCCTATCAGCTCTACGGTGGGGACCGCACTACCCGAATCCAGCAGGAGATCGTGCTCGGCATCGGTGGCGTGCGCGCGATGCGTGCACTCGGCTTGCGCCCGACGGTCTGGCACATCAACGAGGGCCATGCGGCCTTCCAGATTCTGGAGCGCTGTCGTGAACGGGTTGCGGGCGAGGGCCTGGATTTCGAGACAGCTGTCGAGTCGGTGGCGGCTGGCACCGTGTTCACTACGCATACTCCCGTGCCCGCCGGCCACGATGTGTTCGACCACGGGATGATGGCCGAGTACTTCACGCCATTCGCCGAGGCACTGGGTCTCGAGCTGCCGCAACTGTTAGCTCTCGGTGCGGCCCCTAATCATCCAAATAGCTTCAACATGACGGCGCTGGGGCTGCGCGGCTCGCGCTTTCGCAACGGCGTGAGTCGCATCCACGGTGGCGTGGTCTCCCAGATGGAACAGTACATCTGGCCTGAGGTGCCGCCTGAGGAAAACCCGATCGCCTACGTGACGAACGGCGTGCACCTGCCGACCTTCCTCGCCGAAGACTGGAGCGCCCACTTCGACGTGATGCTCGGCGGTGGTTGGCGGAACGAACTTAGCAACGCCGAGTATTGGGCTGAAGTGCCGGCCAAGATCCCCAATCACAGTTTCTGGAGTATCACTCAGTCGCTCAAGGCGCGCCTGCTCGAGGACATGGCGCATCGGGTGACGATTCAGGCCAAGCGCCACGGTGCCAGCGAGCCGCAGATCGCCCGCCTGACGGCGCAACTGCGCCCCGCCGATCGCGACGTGCTGGTGCTCGGCTTCGCCCGTCGTTTCGCAACCTACAAGCGGGCGACCCTCTTGCTGCGCGACCTCGATCGCCTGGCTCGGTTGCTGAACGATGAGGCGCGACCGGTGATCCTGGTGTTCGCCGGGAAGGCGCATCCGTCGGATGTACCCGGGCAGGATCTCATTCGCCAGGTGCACGCCATCTCCAAGCGACCGGAGTTTCTGGGTCGCCTACTGCTTCTCGAGAACTACGATCTGTCCCTCGCTCGCACCCTCTACCCCGGTGTGGATGTGTGGCTGAACACGCCCGAGTACCCGATGGAGGCCAGCGGCACCTCGGGTCAAAAAGCGGCGATGAATGGCGCCGTGAACCTCAGCATCCTAGACGGCTGGTGGGGCGAGGGTTACAACGGCGAGAACGGCTTTGCGGTGGCCGCCCATGGTCCCGAAGACGATCCGCAAACGCGCGATGTGGTCGAGAGTCAAGAGATGCTCGACTTGCTAGAGCATCAGATCATCCCGCTCTATTTCAAGCGTGAAGAGCACGGTTATTCGGACGATTGGGTGGCGGTCACGAAGGCGTCCATGGCCAGCATACTGCCTCGCTTCAACGCTCAGCGGATGCTCGAGGACTACCTACGAGGGTTCTACGGTCCGGCGGCCGCTCAGCGCCGCCGCTTAGACGGGGAGCATTTCCTCTGGGCACGTCGTCTGGCGGAGTGGCGGTCTCGCATCGAGCGCGCCTGGCCCACCGTCAGTGCAACGATGGAGTCGGCTCAGCCGTCGGCGATCGGCGAGGGCGACACCCTGCCCCTCGAGGTGACGGTCGCCCTGGGTGAACTCGATGCCTCGGACCTCGTGGTGGAATGCGTCACCGGTGTGGAAGACGCTGAGGGCGAGCTGCAAGTACACGCGAGCCAGCAGTTCGACGCTGCCGTTGGGGGGGGCGCGGGTTTCATGTCTTACCGCTTGGACTACCAGCCCCCCTTGGCCGGGCTTCAGTGCTACCGCATCCGCATCTTCCCGTGGCATCCCCTATTGACGCACCGCTTCGAGATGGGGCTGATGCGCTGGCTGTAGGACAGGACGAGCCGGCGATGGCATGCTGTCGCCGGGAACATGGCCAAGGCTGCGAGGCGAAGCGATGCCGGTAGGACTCAGCGACTTCGACAGCTATCTGTTCGGCATCGGCCAGCACTACGAACTCTACGAGAAGCTTGGCGCCCATCCCGGGGTTCGCGACGGTGTCGCGGGCACCTACTTTGCCGTCTGGGCACCCCACGCGCGCCAGGTTGCTGTCGTCGGCAATTTCAACGGCTGGAATTGCGCAGAGCACATCATGCATCGACTGGAGAATGCGGGCGTCCATGAGCTGTGGATCCCCGGCGTTTCACCCGGCGAGATGTACAAGTACGCCGTTCGTGGTGCTGATGGCGAGATGCACATGAAGTGTGACCCCCTGGGGTTCGCCATGGAGCTTCGCCCGGCCAACGCGTCGATCGTGAGCGACCTGAACGGTTACGCCTGGGGCGATGCGCAATGGGTGCAGGGACGGGCTGAACGACCCTGGTGCGAAGCGATGAACATCTACGAGGTGCATCCGGGGTCCTGGAAGCGGATTGGCACTGGGGAGGAAGAGCGCATGTTCACCTGGGGGGAACTCGCACAGGAGTTGGTCCCCTACGTCGCAGATCTTGGTTACACCCATATCGAGCTCATGGGCGTAGCCGAGCACCCCCTCGATGCCTCGTGGGGTTACCAGGTGGTTGGCTACTACGCACCTACGGCACGCCACGGATCGCCTCAGGACTTCATGTCCTTCGTGGATGCCTGCCATCGCGCCGGAGTTGGCGTGATCCTCGATTGGGTGCCTGCTCACTTTCCCCGTGATGCCCATGGGCTCGCCCGCTTCGACGGCACTAGCCTCTACGAGTACGCGGACCCGCGGGTGGGGGAGCATCGCGAGTGGGGCACCAAGGTGTTTGACTACGGCAGCCCGCAGGTGCGCAACTTCCTTGTCGCTAACGCACTCTTTTGGTTAGACCGGTACCATGTGGACGGTCTTCGCGTGGACGCCGTCGCCTCCATGCTCTACCTCGACTACAACCGCGAAGAAGGGCAGTGGATCCGCAATAAGCATGGCGGTCGAGAGAATCTCGAGGCGATCGAGTTTCTCAAGGAACTGAATGAGACGGTTTCCCGCTACCGACCAGATGCCTTGATGATCGCTGAGGAGTCCACGGCTTTTGCTGGCGTAACCCATGGCGTGGATCAGGGCGGCCTCGGCTTCCGCTTCAAGTGGAACATGGGATGGATGAATGACACCTTACGCTACATGGCCCTCGATCCCGTCCACCGTGCCGCGAACGCGAACTTGATCACCTTCTCTATGGTCTACACCTACAGCGAGAACTACCTGCTCGCTTTGTCCCACGATGAGTTTGTACACGGCAAGCGGTCGCTGGTTTCCAAGATGCAGGGGGATGCGTTCTGGCGCCTGGCCCAAGTTCGTCTGTACTTGGGCTGGCAGCTCGCGCATCCGGGCAAGCAGCTACTTTTCATGGGTAGTGAGTTCGGTCAGGAGCGGGAATGGTCAGAAGAGCGCAGTCTCGATTGGCATATGCTCGAGCAACCTGGTCATCGAGCGTTGCTCGACTACGTTCGAACGCTGAACCAGTTCTATCGGGCTCAGCCCGCTTGCTGGTCCATGGATGCGGACCCCAGGGGCTTTCAGTGGCTGGTCGTCGACGACCACGCGCACAGCGTCTACGCCTTCGCACGCGAGGCCGATCCGGAGCGCTTCGCCAATGCCCCTACACTGGTCTTTGCGTTTAACTTCACGCCCGTTGAGCGTGCCGATTATGGGCTGACGGTCCCCGTGAGCGGTGAATACGAGATCGTCCTCAACAGCGATGCGGCGGCCTACGGAGGATCGGCCCCCGTGGGAGCCTCGACCGAGGCGGCCATCGTCCATGCCGCAGCGTTGCGCCAGGAGGAGGGTGCGGCCACCGCACAGACGCCGTCGTTCACCGCCGACGATGGCGAGGCGGTGCCGGGCGTGCTTCGGTTGAATCTACCGCCGCTAGCAATGCTGGTGTTGCAGCGGCGAGCGGCTGACTAAGGCGCGGCGCCAGGGAAGGGCGCACGCCGGGCTTGAGGACGACAGCGCGATGGACCCGCGGCTGACCAAAGCAATTCATCAGGGCACGACAGTCGTTGTGCCCAACGCTACGGCGGCACGCCACCTCCGTGCACGTTATGCCCGTTGGCGCGCTCAGCATAGGGAGCGCCCTGAGGCCCTCGGCGCGACGACAGCGCGCGCCGCCGCCGTTTGGCCGACCCCAGACGTCGTGAGTTGGGGAGGTTGGTTGGCCCGCCTGCAAGAGTACCTCCTTTGGGACGGTTCCTTGGGGTACCCGGGGGAGTTCATCGATCGCTATCGCGAAGAGCTTATCTGGGAGCAGGTGATCGGGCCGGATGATGATGCTGGGCAGGCAACCCGCTTGGCCCGACTGGCGGTCGACGCTTGGGAGACCGTCGACGCCTGGAACGCGCGCGATCTGCTACTGAGCGAGGGTGCTAGCTTTGGCCCCGAACCCGCCGCCCTGCAGCGCTGGGCGCGCCGCTACGAAGCTGTACTCGCAGAGCAGCGTTGGGTGGATCGGGCACAGGCCGGCCGTGCCTTGCGCCAGGCCGTCGCTCGCGTGTCGCTCCGAGGACGGAGCATCTTGATGTTCGGCTTCGACGCCCTGCGGCCCGCGGAGCGCTCCCTGCTACGGAGCCTTGCTGATCGTGGCCTGCGGGTGCGCGCCTGCCAACCGAGACGTCGGCCAGTAGACGGCGAAGGTCTGCGCCACCTTCGCTTCGCCGATGACGCCTCTCAGTTTTCCGCTCTCGGCGACTGGGTACGCGACGCTCTGCGTCGCCACGCCGGCGGCGCCATCCTGATCGCTCCACCGCAGCGGGTATCGCCCGACAGCCAAGCAGGACGGCGGATTGCGCGCGCCTTGGACGACGCGCTGGTTCCGGTCGCGCTGCTGCCTGGCATGAGCTCCCTGCCTAGACCTTGGAGCTTTGCGCAGCAGGGTCCATTGGCAGACCAACCGCTGGCGCGCTCGGCGCTGGCTGTTCTTCAATTGGTGCGCGAGCGTCTTGCCGCCGATGAGTTCTCATCCTTGCTGCACGAGCCGTCTGTGGATGGTGGCCAGCAGGAATCTGCTGCCCGGGCTCTCTTCGACGTCTGGTTGCGCGAGCATGGATGGCGTCAGGTGGAGGTGAGGGAGCTGCCATCGCTCCTGCGCCAGTACGGGCGCCGCGGACGTCGTCCGCTCCTGCTGGAGCAGGCCCTCGAGCAGGCGCAGTTGGCTCTCGCGTGTGCCCGGACCTTGGGCATTGATGAATGGGTGGCGCACTTTCGGACCCTGCTGCAAGCGTTCCGATGGCCGGGCCGCCTGGAGTCGCTACTTCAGCAACAGGCTGCTGATGAGTTCAATACGGCCCTGAGTCGCTTGGCCGAGGTAGCTCACCTAATGCCCAAGCTCAGTGCCGAGCAGGCCCTGATGCGCTTGCAGCGGTTGCTCCAAGCAGCGCCCTTTCAGCCGGAGCAAGGCGATACGCCCGTGCTGGTCGCCGCCTTGGGCAGTGCGCTCGCAATCGATGTAGATGCGCTTTGGATTCCGTCGCTCGATGCTCTGAGCTGGCCGCCACCGCCTCGACCACAGCCGCTGTTGGGCGTCTCGCTGGCGAGATACCTAGGGCTACCGCAAGCGAGCGCAAGCGGCCAGCGACAACAGGCTCATCGCACCTTGCGCCATGCCTTGCGCGGCGCCGCGCAGGTGGTTGTCTCGAGTGCGGCGCGCCTGGGCGAGCAGGTGCGTGCGCCCAGCCCGATGATGCATGCGCTAGCACCCGACCCAGAGGTGATCCACGGTGCCCTGCGTAGAAGTCCGCGGCTACCGGTGCCGGCCGCACGGCTCGAACCCTTCCTCGATGAACGGGGCCCCGCGCTTGGCGCATCGGCTGCGTCGGACGAGGGGACAACTTTGCCAGGCCTGGAGCCGCAGGCGCGTGGCGGCGCGAGCGTCATCGCCATGCAGGCGGAGTGTCCCTTCCGAGCGTTCGCAAGTTCCAGACTCGCCGCTGGTGCCTTGCCGGATCCAGGGCAGCGCGGCGCATTGCGGCGAGGGGTGCTGCTGCATGAGACGCTGGCGGCGGTTTGGTCCGTACTCGAGGATTCGGCGGGATTGGCGCGATTGCTTGAGAGTGACGCACTAGAATCCACCCTAGGGGAGGCACTATCCCTGGAGAGAGCTGCGCTGGATCGCCGTGGCTACGCTAAGCTGCCGTCAGCGCTCGCGGAGGTCGAGCGGCGAGTGGTGACGGCCGTCTTGGCCGACTGGCTAAGGCGTGAGGGGGAGCGCGAGCCCTTTCGTGTGGTGGGTATCGAGCAGACACAAACGCTCATATTAGGTGGGTTGCGTCTCTCGTTGCGTATCGACCGCGTGGACGAAGTGAGCGACGGTAGGCGCTTGGTGCTCGACTACAAGTCGGGGCAGGCCGCATCCCGACGGCGATGGGAGGGCCCACGGCCGGATGCGCCGCAGCTCCCGCTGTACGCCCTGGCTTTGGATCCGTCGCCCGACGCGGTGGCATTCGCCGTGCTCGCGGCGGGGGCGCAGCGCTTTGTGGGAATGGGGGCGCACGCGGCTGTCCTGCCCGGCCTAGAAACACCCGCAGAAGCTGGCGACAAAGTCGCACTCTGGAGCAACCAACTTGCTCAATGGCGCGCGACCTTGTCCTCCCTGGCCGATGAGTTCGCACGCGGTGATGCCCGCGTATCGCCCGTGCGTGGCAGCGCGACCTGTCAGTACTGTGAGCTCACTAGCTTGTGCCGAATTCCCGGTGCAGCCATGAGTGCATCGAGCGAGGAGATAGGCGAGATGCCACCCCTTGCGGCGAACACCGACGACCGACAGGAGCAGCCGTGAGCAGGCCCGTAGATCCTACGGTGGTCGAGGCTGACCATCGGGCACGGGCGCAGGCGATCGACCCTGAACGCTCTTGGGTGGTGCGTGCTCCGGCGGGGTCTGGCAAAACGGAGCTGCTGATCCAGCGTTTCTTGGCCCTGCTGGCACGCTGCGAACAACCTGAACAGGTGCTTGCCATCACCTTTACAGTGAAGGCGGCGGCGGAGATGCGCGAGCGAGTTCTCGGCGCCTTGCATCGAGCAGAGCACACGCTGCCCCCGTCCCAGCCCCATGCACGCAAGACCTGGGATCTCGCTAGCGCTGTCGTCTCACGCGATCGCGTGCGCGGTTGGCGTGTGATGCTTACGCCTGCCCGCTTGCGGATTCAGACCATCGATGCTCTGTGCATGCACATCGCCAGCCGCCACCCCCTGAGCGCGCGCTTGGTGGGGATAGATGCGATCAGCGAGCGGCCGGACGTGCTTTACGGCGAGGCGGCGCGCGCCTTGTTCGATCGTTGGTCAGGGCGTGAGACGACGGGGCAAGAGATGGCGCCAGAGCAGCGCTTGCTTGAGCATCTCGACGGTGATCAAGAGCGTGCCATCGTGCTCGTAGCGCACATGCTGTCCGTGCGCGATCGCTGGCTGCGCCACGTGGTGGGCGGTGTCGCCGGCCTTGCGCGCGTCGCTTGGCGAGAGCTACTGGAGTCGGGGCTACAGTCAGTGTGTGAGGCGCATTTGGCACGCCTCACGCGGTTGCTGCCAACGGCGCACGCGGCGGAGCTCACATACCTGGCGGCGGTCGCTGGTGAGGCGCTAAAGGGGGCGGGTAGTGACTCGCCGATTACGGCGTGCGCGGGTCTGCGCGACCTCGCGGCGTCGCGCGATTTGGCACGGTCCCTCGATGTCTGGCGCGGTGTGCGCGAGCTGCTACTGACTCGCCAGGGTGAGTTGAGGGCCCAGGTGAGTAAACGCATCGGCTTTCCTGCGCCTCGGGCGGGTGACAATCACAGCGCGAACCGACGCGAGCGCATGCGGGAGCTGCTGCGCGCGATGGCGTCCCACGAGGGTTTTGTTCAGCAGCTCCACGGCTTGGCCCGCTTGCCGGCACCTACCTACAGCGATGCCCAATGGAGTCTTGTCGATGCGCTCATGCAGCTGCTGCCGCGAGCCGTTGCGCACCTGAAGATCGTGTTTGGCGATCGAGGTGAGGTCGACTTCACGGAAGTGTCGCACGCCGCCCTACGGGCCCTCGACTGGGAGTCGGCCCAGGTGGGTGTTGGCGCGCAGGCAGATGCGAGCGCGATTGCGCTCGATTTGGACGAGCAGGTGCGCCACATCCTCGTCGACGAGTTTCAAGACACCTCCCACCCTCAACTCGCGCTGCTTCGGGGGCTCACCGGTGCCTGGTCGCCGGGCGACCCTGACCGGACGTTGTTTCTTGTCGGTGATCCGATGCAGTCGATTTATCGCTTTCGGGACGCTGAGGTGCAGTTGTTCGCGCAGGTGCAACGCCAAGGTGTAGGGGATCTCGTGCTGCCTTCGCTGCAGCTGCGCCGCAACTTTCGCTCCGATGGGGTCTTGGTGCGGTGGGTCAACGAGGCGATGGCAGCGCTCGAGCGGGACGGCGAAGCAAGTCACGAGGCCGGGCAGGTTCACTTCGAAGCCAGCGAACCGGTGCGCGAAGGGGATGGTGCGAAGGTCGGACCATCGATCACATTAGCCTTGCGTGGCGAGGGGAGTAGGCAGGGCGAGTCGCAGTGGGTGGTCGAGCGCGTTCGAGAGGCCCTCAGCGTGGCTGGTCGATCCGTGGCGGTACTGGTGAGGGCCCGAGATCACCTCGCGCAGATCTTGCCCGCCCTACGCGCGGCGCGCTTGCCCTACTTGGGTGTGGATATCGAGCCTCTTCGCGACGCGCTCGAGGTGCGTGATGTACATGCCTTAACCCGTGCGCTCTGGCACCTCGGCGACCGTGCCGCCTGGTTGACCGTATTGCGCGCTCCCTGGTGTGGGATGACCCTACACGACCTGCACGCCTTGGTGTTGGAGGATCGTGGGCGGACCGTTTGGGACTGTGTGATCGACCAGCGCGGTCGAGCACGCCTGAGCGAAGATGGCCGCAGGCGCCTATCGCGCGTGAAAGGCGTACTGGCGGATTCCTGGCGTCAGCGGGGTACCGCGAGCCTGCGCGACTCCGTCGAGGGTGCGTGGACGGCCATGGGCGGTGCGGCGACCTTGCTCAGCGAGCAGGCCCTCGCCAACGTCCACCGCTACTTCGATCTGCTGGATCAGGTGGACCGTACGGGGCGCCTGCGCGATCTGGCGCCCCTGGAGCGTGGCCTAACGGCTCTCTACGCGGAGCCCGACCCGCGCGCAGACGGTCGACTTCAGGTAATGACGATGCACAAGTCCAAGGGCCTGGAGTTCGATGTTGTCGTCGTCCCTGGCCTGGGCGCCACGCCCCGCGCGGCACCGCGCGCCCTGCTCGAGGTGGCTGAGCTGCCCCTGCGTGAGATCGACCCCGAGGCGGGCGAACACAATCGCCTGCTCGTTGGGCCGATCGGCACTCGGCGGGCGACGGATCCGATAGGTGATTACCTGCGAGGCCGCGAGCGGCAGCTCGACCGGGACGAGGCGCTGCGACTGGCGTATGTGGCGCTCACGCGCGCGCGCGAGGCCCTACACCTTTCCGGTGAGCTACGCTCGTCGAGCAGCAGCGCCGCTGGCAGCGATGAGCACGTCCGGCCCGCGCCCGGGTCCTTGCTGTCTCTGTTGGAGCCGGGGCTTCGAGCGACGGATCTGTGGTCCCCGCTGTGCGAGGCGATTCCTTCAGCGCAGCCCGTGCGGCCGACGGCGCAGGCTCCCCAAGCGCTGTACCGGCTGCCCTCTGACTGGTCCTTAAAGCGCATGCCGGTCCCCGAGGTGGTGCGGGTGCCGCGCCCGTCCGTGACGGAGGAGTCGGTGCTCCTGCCTCGCGAGGGTGCGGGCGAGGTGGCGCGCCACGTGGGGCGAGTGGTCCACTGGGTGCTCGCGCGCATGGCGGCCGCGGAGGGCCCGCTGCCGACGCCGGCGGGCGAGGCGGCGGCGCTCAACCGGCGCGTCGTAGATGCCCTACACAGGGCAGGGCTGAGGGCCGATCCGTTGCTCGACGCGGCGCGTCGGGCGTTGACCGCGATTCGATCGACTCTGGAGGATCCGCAGGGGCGGTGGGCGCTCGGCGAGCGAGGTTCGCAGACTCAGGCGGGTTGGGCCCTATCGGGCTGGTTCGAAGGAAGAGCAGTCAGCGCTCGCGTTGACCTAAGCTTCATTATCGGTCAAGTGCGTTGGCTGATCGAGCTGCGTACTTCTGAGCACCAAGGCGGCGGCCTGGAGCAGTTTTTGCGCAGTGAGACGAAAACCGTAGGTCGTGAGCTGCAGCTGGCCTTACGTTTGGCGCAAATGCTGGAGACGGAACGCGAGCACCGCGCCGGGGTGTACTTCCCCTTGCTCGGTGAGTGGCGCGAGGTCACTCCTGGGGATGGCACCACGGAGGCAGTGGACTAGAAGAAATCGTTGCTACAGATCAGCGGTGCAGCTTGTGCTAGGGAAGTGCTAGCGCCTGCCCGCGCACGTGATTCGCACTCCCGATCCAGGCTACCGTCTGCACGCAGGGTGGCCGTTCCCTGCAGGGCGAGCGGTCCACTTTGCGTATCTGCGTACTCCACCTGGACGTCACCGGTGGCCTGCTCCGTGTGGAAGGACAGATCGAAGTCGCCGAGCGAATCGCTGCCGAGCAAGGGAACGCTCACCGTGCGTAGCTGTAAACGCCCATCCGCTCGTTCGGGCCAGCCGCCACCCTCGTTACCATTGAGCACCACATGGTCGAGTTCGAAGTCGACGGTGCCGCTCAGTCCGCCCAGCATAGGGACCGAAAGAAGGGGTGCCACCGCATCGATGCGCGCGCGCCCGCGCGTGGCCACTAGGCGCACGGCGCCGCCGCTGGCGGGGCTGATCCGCCCGCGCAGGCCGGCGATGGTAGGCCCATCCGCCTCCACTAGATACTCCAGGCGGCCCAGAAAGAGCGAAAGCGGCTGGAATTGCCAGCGCAAGCGCCCGAGGTACACGCCTCGCTTCGACCCATTGGCCGGCCCGTTGATGCTCGCGGCGCTGGCAGAGCCGGACCAGATCGTGCCCGCCACACCTTGCATGGCGATTTGCCTATTCAGGCCAGCCCAGCCGAAGGCAGGCCCCGCCGGGATGTGCAGGATCATCGCCACCGCGAACACGGCACCGCCGATCATCAGCAGCCTGCGAACCTGGGCGTTCACTTCTTAGGATCCTGCGCGCGCCAGAGTGATACGGAAGTTGCCGGTGCCGGGGACGTCTCCGGGTTGCACGGCCGCATCGACCACCCGTAGGGACGCACTGCTCTCGAGGTTACCGAGCAATTTGATCAACTCATCGAAGGGTGCTTCGCGAAACTCGGCCCGCACGCCGTTATTGCCGTTTGGGCGGCTCTGCTCGAGATACGCCTGCAATCCGGCGCTGCGCACCTGACGGCTGAGCTCAGTCACGGCACTACCGTTCACGGGGCCATCGCCCGGGCGGGATACGGCACGCCCCTGGTTGGCTTGAATCCACTGCAGCAGTCGGGTTTGCTCCCGCACACTCGCCTGATGCTTGTCCACAGCGCCGAAGAGAGGGCTGATGATGCCGCCAAACAGGATGCTGATCACGGCGATGATCGAGCCGATCACCAGCACCCAGCGTTCACGGGCTTCTAGTCCTTCGAACCATTCTTTCATGCATTGGGCCTAGTCAATTCGATGCGGAATTCAACTTCATCCGCCTGCGGATTCACCTGCTCTATCTCGAGGTTGATACCCCCGCGATCAGCCACCATACGCTTGATCTCATCGAGCGTATCGACGCTCGGGGCAAGCAGCTTTAGGTCCATCTTCTGGCGGGCGAAGCGCACTTCCTCGATCCGCGTGTTGGGGGTATCCCTAAGCGCGCTACCGAGCACGTCGAGCATGGTCAGGAACAGTTCGTCCTCCGCGGGACCGGCGCCGTCTCCCAGGCATCGGCCGAGTTCTTCCTGCACGCTGTAAACGCCGGTTATACCGCCAGGGCACAGCTGGTTGGCCGCCGAGGATACCTGGGCCGTGAGTCGGGCGTCTTCCGCACGCAACTGCAAAAGCTGTGCACCCTTGCCGCCAAGGACCGTAAGAAAGAGGATCCCAGCCAGCACCGCCGCCACGCGCCACTCGCGCCACACTGCACCGTAGTGTGAGGCAGGCGCGTAGGCGCCTTGGAGTAAATTGATCGCCTCGACTTCCTGCGCGGCTTGCTGGGCGAGCAGGGGGGCGACGCCCGCGGTGAGCTCACGTCGCTCGACCCGCTCCAGACGGCGCTCAAGCGCATCCAGCATAGCGGCGTGGCGCTGCAGGTCTTCGCTGCCGGCGAAGACCGTCAGAATGCTAGGCGCGCTCCTGGCAGCATTGCTCGCATCCTCCTCGGCGTCATCGTCGTCGTCTTCATTCTGCTCATCGGCCGGCATCGTAAGCGCGTCTTCGCCCGCACCTAGCGCATCCAGCAACAACTCCAAGTTGTCCACTTGATCCACCACTGGGGGGTGACCGTGGGCGGCGAGCTGCAGATGCTCGCCATCGATCAAGGCCACCGCCGTGCGCGCAGGCGGATGGAGAAGGGAGGACTCGGCGAACATCGCTTTGGCCGAGAGGTTGAGCTCCGCCAGGGTTTCGGTCCACTGCTCCATGAGGTCAGCGGCGACCGCCGCAACCGGCACGTCACCGGTGTCCTCCCGCGCACCGATAGCGAAGTGCAGGGTGCCTACATCCTCCGCAATGTGCTCCTCGAGGGCGAAGGGAACGGTGGCCAGGATCTTCGCGGTCCCCTTTACCGGTACGCTGGTGACTCTGTGCAAGACGTGCTCGCCCGGCACCAGGGCGAGGACGCGGGTCCCTTCAACCGGTGGGCTCGTCAGCTCATCGGGGGACACCATCTCCACGGGGTGGCCGGCACCGCCTTCACCGACGCGCAGCACTTCGGGCGCGGCGTCCGGGTCGGCGGGCAAACGGACGATCAGATGTTCGGGCATGGCGGGCTCGGAGTATTATTCTGTGTGGAATGTGCGGAAACGGGTCCAGACCTGACCCTGATTGTCGCGCTCGAGCAGACTGTACATTGTGAACAGGGTAGCACCAACGGTGACTCGCACGATGAGACGGAAGTAGTTGGAGTTGACCGTGACACTCGCCGCGCCGCCACCTTCCAGGCCGATCTGCTGACTCAAATCGTCCAGGTTCTCGTAGGGGGTGATACCCGCCTGCTCGAAGATCCCCTGCGCATCACTCGGGCTAATGTTCTCCGAAAGTGATTGCAGCACCACCGGCAGTGCGGTGTTCGGGTTGATCGCCGTGCCTGGAGGTAGGGCCGTGACATAGGGGCGCAAAGCACGCCAGGCAGCCACGTCGAAGGTGCCGATCGCAAGCAACTCGCTGGGGTTGGTGATCGCCACGTTCGCCGTACGGTAGGCGGGTTCTTGGCCTGTGTAGAAGTCGTCCTCGGCCCCGTCCGGGAAGGCCACCTCTTGGTTCGAATCGATCCAGTCGGCGGCAGCGTAGGCGAGGGCGGGGTCGATCTCGAGCGCCGTCAGGAGGCGTTGGAACTGGGCGACAGCGTTTTCGTCGATGCCTTGCTGCTGGCCTGCGCCGCCCTGCTGCTGACCGGCGCCCGCCTGCTGCTGGCCACCGGCGAGGTTGTTGAGGTTGAAGCGGCCGTTGAGATCCTCGAGTGTGCCCTCGATCAGGCCGTCGTCGATGGGCAGCGGGGGGAGGGAGCTGGCCCAGGCTTCTAGGCGGTGATCGGACTGTGTGTCCTGCAGGTCCTGGCGCAGGATGTCGTGGGCCCAGCTCTCGGCACCTAGGGCGTACTGCATGGCGACTTCCGAGCTCACCATTACGGTGGTGCGGCGGAAGTGCAGCTGGTAGGCGTCCGAGAGGCCGATCATGACCACCGCCGCCAGCGCGGCGATGAGCATGGCTGTGAGCAGCGCTGCTCCGCTTTGTCGTCGCGGGTGTGTCGGCCTCACGGACTCAGCTCCACTACGCGGCGGATCTGTCCGAAATCTTCCATCACGAGCACGAATTCCACCGCCAGCGGGCGCGCGTAGAGCTGTCCTTGGGGGTCGCCTCCGGTGTTGAGGGGAGGCCAGTCCGTCTGCCAGGCTCGCGTGGAGTCCATGAATCTAATGGTCATCTGCTCCACGCCGTCCAGTAGGGCGATACGCACCGGTTGGCTGCCGAGGGTTCGGTCGAGCACCTGCCAGTACACGCGCACCAACGAACCGTCGTCGATTAGGTAGGCGACGCGCTGCAGGGTGGGGCGTCTAGCGCCGATCGTGTTGCTCCAGCCGCCCCGCGTGAACTCCAGGGGGAACTCACTGGCGGCCCCGGAGACCATGGCGGGCACCCGACTGTCGCCGAGGAGATCACGCACCGGGCGCGGTTGCGCCTGATAAAGGTCGCTGGCCATGTATCGGACGGCGAACTGCAGCTCCTGGAGGCGCTCCGCCGAGGCGCGCAAGATGCCGTCCTGCTGTAGGAGTCGGTTGAGACTACCGAAGGCCAGCAGGCCGAAGATGGCGAAGATCCCGGCCACCACGACGATCTCGAGCAGGGTGAACCCCCGGCTGCGACAGGGTCGACCATGCCAGGTGAGGCTCATGCTAGGTCTCCTCGCCGCCACGCTGACCCGGCTGCGGAGTCTGGGGGTCGGTCGGATTGCCCGGCAAGCCAGGCGTCCCGGGCTGTCCGCCGGGGATGCCAGCCCAGGGCGCGGGGGCACCGCCGGGGGCGGGGGGCTGGCCGATGAAGCCGACCACCGTCGCCAAGGAGTCACCATCCCGTGTGTACCGCACCACCACTTCGACGCGGCGCAGGGCCTCGACCTGGGTGGCGCTCACCTCCGCCTCCCATACCCACTCCGCGGGCCCGAACTCCACTTCGCCATCTGATCGGCCGATCTCCGGGATGGTCGGCTGCAGTCGCAGCTCGGCGATCCGGTTGAGGGCAATCCAGCTCGCGAGCGTGCGCTCCTGCATGCGCGCAGTTCCGAAGGACGCCTGATTGATGGTCTGGAACGCCGCCGCAAGGCTCACGGCGACCACCGTCACGGCCACCAACAGTTCGATCAGCGTGAAGCCGCCAGTCGACCCGGGCGGGCGTTGCGTGTGCCGCATCTCAGAGGTCATCTTCACGAGTGACCTCGAGGGCGCCGAAGGGCTGCCCGGTGAGGATGTAGCGTCGCTCGGACACCTCACTCTGGAAGTAGAGCGTAAAGGGGGTGAGTTCACCGCTCGCGAGGACCATGACTTGCGGTGTGACGGTACTCGCTTGCACCTGGTTGTCACCGTCCTCGTCTGCTGCGTCCGCGTCCGTCCGCTGCTCGCGCTCGCGTTGGCGAAGCTGGCGGCGCTCCTTATCAGACGGGGTCAGCTTGGCCCCGCGCCCTTCGACCACTAGCTCGAACTCCACAAGCTCGGGCAGCTCGCGTGGTCGTAGTTGCTCGATGTCTTGGAGCGCAATCCAATCCAGGCCCTGTGGGTCGAACTGGTGCCAGCTGTAGCCGGCTAGATCGATATGCAAGCCCAGGTCGCGCCCTTGAAACAAGGCCTCCTCGCTAGCCATCTGCAGCAGCGCGGTCAGGCGATTTACCTCGCGCTCGAGCATCCGATCGCCACTGCTAGACGGCAAGGAGATCACGGCAAAGGTGGCGAGCACGGAGATCACCACGATCACCACCATCACCTCGATCAGGGTGAAGCCGCCGCGGGAAGACGCGGTGTTGACCCTTCGACGCACGAGCACTAACCGGTGCGCGAGCCGTTAGCTCGTTTCCCAGCTGCCGATATCGGCGTTGAAGCCTTCGCCGCCGGGGGCACCGTCAGCGCCGAAGCTCAGCACGTCGATCTCACCGCGAACCCCGGGATTTACGTACTGATAGGGGTTGCCCCAAGGGTCCCGAGGGACGGTGCTCTTCTGCAGGTAATTGCGGGTGGTGCCGGGAGGCGGGTTCACCAGCGCCTCGAGGCCGACGTCTGCGGCGGGGTAGCGAAGATGATCCAGACGGTAGAGGTTTAGCGCCGACATGAGCGCCTGCACGTCAGACTTGGCCTTTGTCACGCGAGCGTCATCTGCGCGGCCCATGACGTTGGGCAGCACCAACGTGGCCAGGATGCCGAGGATCACGACCACTACCATAATTTCGATGAGCGTAAATCCGTGTTGACGGCCCTTCGCCACTCGGGGCGTTGCGTTCATCATCTCTCAAGACTCCCTGATCTCGTTACCGTGTTCATACTATTGGGGGGCCGCGCGTCCGCAGACGTGCGGGGATGCGCGAGCGCCGACGACCCTTCAGTGGGTACTCTTGCCGCCGACGGCTAAGAAGCCCCCCATTCTAGCAAATGGACCCGTGGACAATGAGATCTGGGACCTCACGCAGACGCGAAATGCTGCGCCTGGCTGCCGCGGATTGGATTGGCGTCTTAGTGCCCGTGGGCTTGGCCTTGGCATTCGCCCTAGGGGGTAACGTCTGGCGGCTACTTTTGCGCTACGAACGTGATCTACCGCTACTCATCGCGCAGCCATGGCGTCTCTTGTCGGCCCACCTCGTACACATGAATGGTGCCCATCTCCTGCTGGATGGGGTGGCGTTTGCGCTCATCTGGTTACTGTTCGCGGGAAATCTACCGGTGCGCGCTTGGTGGGCGGCATTTTTAGGGGGTTGCTTGGCAATCGATGCGGGCCTCTACTACTGGCAGCCGCAGGTGGGGTGGTACGTCGGCCTATCCGGGGTGGAACACGGCCTGTTCGTCGCCGGTGCGACTTGGATGGCTCTGGCCCGCATGCCCGGTGCCGCGCTTATGCTGGGTGGGCTCGCGGCCAAGCTCGCTTGGGAGGTGTCGATTGGGCCCATGCCCTGGTCGACTAGCGCCTCTCGGGGGCCGGTCATCGAGGTGGCTCACCTCTACGGTACGGCGGGTGGTTTGACAGCCTTCGGGTTGCTGATGACCCTCGACGAAACCTGTCGCGAACGGTTGAGCGTGCAGCGCCGGGGCCAGTAAACTTCCGCGTTTGCGACGTTGGAGACCGTAATGGCGCTAGCCTTCGTGTTCCCAGGGCAGGGGTCACAATCGGTTGGTATGCTCGCCGAGCTGGCCGCCGCCGAGCCGGTGGTAAATCACACCTTTGAAGAGGCCTCCGACGCGCTCGGTTACGACCTTTGGGCCTTGACCCAAGCGGGTCCAGTGGAGGAGCTGGCGCGCACGGAGCGCACGCAGCCAGCCATGCTGGCAGCGGGTGTTGCCGCATGGCGTGTGTGGCGTAACCGTGGCGGCCCTTCACCAACCGTCATGTCCGGACACAGCCTGGGCGAGTACACCGCGCTGGTGTGTGCGGATTCCTTGGACTTCACCACCGCGATCAAGCTGGTCGAGTACCGAGGGCGCGTCATGCAAGAGGCCGTTCCTGCGGGCGAAGGTGCGATGGCGGCGATCATCGGGCTGACCGATCGACAGGTGGCAAGTGCGTGTGAGGAGTCGGTGGCCGAGGGAGGCGTTTGCGAGCCGGTCAATTTCAATGCGCCTAATCAAATCGTTATCGCTGGCCATGCGGGTGCGGTCGAGCGTGCTATGCAGTCGGCCCGCGACAGGGGAGCCAAGCGCGTGGTGCTTCTGCAAGTGAGCGTGCCCTCCCACTCCTCCTTGATGAGGCCGGCCGCGGAGCGAATGCGCGAACGATTGGAAGACACCCTGTTCCGCCATCCGTTGGTACCGGAGATCTACACCGTGGACATCGGTCGTCACGGATACCCCGAGGACATTCGTGAGGCGCTCGTACAGCAGCTGTACAAGCCCGTGCGCTGGGTCGACACGATTCGCTCAATGGTGAAGGAAGGGGTCAATGCGGTGATCGAGTGTGGACCGGGAAAGGTGTTGATGGGGCTCAATCGACGGATCGAGCGACGCCGCGAGCTGGCCATCCACGGGATCTACGACCCCGCCACCATGGACGAGGCCCTCGCGTCGCTGCGGGAGCTCAGCCGTGGTTGATCGATTGCTCGAGGGTGAGATCGCCCTAGTGAGCGGCGCGTCGCGCGGGATCGGCGCCGCGATCGCACGCCTACTTGCGGCTCAAGGTGCCGTCGTGATCGGCACGGCAACGTCCCAGGGTGGCGCAGACGGTGTCGAAGCCGCTTTGCGTGAGGCTGGGGCCAAGGGCCACGGTTTGGTGCTCGACGTATCGAACGATGACTCTGTTACCGAGGCCTTTGCTGCGGTCAAGGAGCTTGCGGGTCCGCCAACGTTGCTCGTGAACAACGCCGGCATTACCCGCGACAACCTGCTGATGCGCATGAAAGGTGGAGAGTGGGACGAGGTGCTCAACACCAACCTCACGTCCATGTACCGGATGTGCAAGGCCGCCTTGCGCGGCATGACCAAGGCTCGCAAGGGTCGGATCATCAACGTGGCGTCCGTGGTGGGCCTGATGGGCAACGCAGGCCAGGCCAACTACGCGGCCGCCAAAGCAGGGATCATCGGCTTCAGCAAGTCCCTGGCGCGAGAAGTAGGCTCGCGAGGCATCACCGTCAACGTGGTAGCGCCGGGTTTCATCGCCACGGACATGACCGATGCGTTGGACGAGGCGCAGCGAGAGGCCCTGCAGGGGCAGATCGCCCTGGCCCGCCTCGGCTCGGCGGACGACATCGCGGCGGCGGTGGCGTTTCTGGCTTCGCCCAGTGCGGCCTACATCACCGGCGAGACCCTGAACGTTAACGGCGGTCTGCACATGCAATAGAGCTGATGGGGTGCTAGCGCGCCCGAGCCCTGTGCCAACCAGTAGTAGTCAGGCGGCGCTTTTGCGTAAAATGCAGCGCCGCAGCGGAAGCCGCCCCGGGCCGAGGTCCGGGTTTACACGAGATCCTTGAAGGGGAACTACACGAACATGAGCATTGAAGAACAGGTCAAGAAGATTGTCGCCGAGCAGCTCGGGGTGAAGGAAGACTCCGTCACCAGCGATGCTTCCTTCGTCGATGATCTGGGTGCCGATTCGCTCGACACCGTTGAGCTGGTCATGGCGCTCGAAGAGGAGTTTGAGCTGGAAATCCCGGATGAAGAGGCCGAGAAAATCACCACGGTGCAGCAGGCCGTCGACTACATCAAGGATCGTTCCAGCGACTAGAGTCGCTCGGTTCCCCGGGTCTGCGGGTCCCTTCAAGCGCAGGCTGGACCGTGCCTTGCGGCCAGCCTTTCCAGGCCGAGGTTGAGCAACATGAGACGAGTCGTAGTCACTGGACTCGGCGTCGTATCGCCCGTGGGCAACACGGTCGAGGCGGCCTGGTCCGCGGTGAAAGAAGGTCGTAGCGGGATCGGTCCGATCACGTCCATGGACGTCAGCGCCTTTACCACGCGCTTCGGCGGCACGATCAGCGACTTCGATCTTGGGGCCTACCTCGAGCCTAAAGAAGCGCGGAAGATGGACCCGTTCATGCACTACGGTATCGCGGCCGGTGCGGACGCGCTCGTGGACGCTGGCTTTGAGGATATCGACGACGAGCTCGCCGAACGCATCGGCTGCGCGGTGAGTGCGGGCATCGGCGGTATTGGCACGATAGAGCGCAACTACGAAGCGGCGCTGGACAAGGGGCCGAGGAAGATATCGCCCTTCTTCGTTCCAGCCAGCATCATCAACATGGTCGCCGGCAACTTGTCGATCAAGTACAAGCTGCGCGGACCTAACATTAGTGTGGTCACGGCGTGCACTACGGGCACGCACAACATTGGGCATGCCGCGCGGATGGTCCAGCACGGCGATGCCGACGTCATGGTCGCCGGCGGTGCCGAGATGGCTACCACGACGCTAGGCCTCGGCGGCTTCTGCTCGGCGCGCGCTCTCTCGACCCGCAACGACGAACCGCAGCTCGCGAGCCGCCCCTGGGACAAGGACCGGGACGGCTTTGTCCTGAGCGACGGCGCGGCCTGTCTGGTGCTTGAGGAGCACGAGCACGCGCGGGCTCGCGGGGCGAAGATCTATGCCGAGTACGCTGGGTTCGGCATGAGCGCTGACGCCTACCACATGACCTCGCCTTCGGAAGATGGTGACGGGGCGCGCCGTTGCATGACGGCCGCTCTTCGCGATGCGAAGATCAACCCGGAAGACGTTGACTACATCAACGCCCACGCTACGTCGACCCCAGCGGGCGATATTGCTGAGACGATCGCCATGAAGCGCACCTTCGGCGACCACGCCAACAGGCTCGCGGTCAGCTCCACCAAGTCGGTGACGGGGCATCTGTTGGGGGCAGCCGGTTCGATCGAAGCTCTGTTCTCGGTGCTTGCGCTGGGTGAGGGGGTGATTCCGCCCACCATCAACTTGGATAACCCGGATCCTCAGTGTGACCTGGATTTCGTGCCCCACACGGCCCGCGAAGCCAACCTCAGTGTCGTGCTGTCCAACTCCTTCGGCTTCGGTGGCACCAACGGCACCGTGATCTTCAAACGCGTCGACTAGCTTCGACCCCGTCGAAAGGCGCCCATGCCCGAGCAATCCAGGGTCAGCGTGCCGGCGGACGACCGCGGGCTCGCCTATGGTGATGGCTTGTTCGAAACCATGGCGGTGGTTTTCGGTCGAGTCCGCCTGCTCGATCATCATCTCGACCGGCTCTGCTCCGACGCCGCCCGCTTGTCGCTGCCGATCGATCGCCCAGCCCTGGAGTCCACCGTTCAGCAACGCGCTCGGGTGCTGGATCATGGTGTGTTAAAGCTGCTGTTAACTCGCGGCAGTGGCCCCCGCGGCTACGCGATCCCGCCCACGGTGACCCCGCGGCGTCTGTTTTTGGAAACCTGCCAGGCCGCCGGCTTCGCCGACACCTGGTGCAACGCGCCTCAGGCACCGATAGCCGTGCGTGTGTGCGACACCCCGCTGAGTGTCAATCCCGTCCTGGCGGGTATGAAGCACCTAAACAGACTACCGCAGGTGCTCGCGCGTAGTGAGTGGACGGGCGGCGAGGTCACCGAAGGTCTCATGCGTGCCGCTGGCGAGGCGATCGTGTGCGCCACATCGGCGAACGTATTCGCCCTGCGAGGCGACTCGCTGGTGACGCCTGCCCTGGAGCAGGCGGGGGTTGCCGGGGTCATGCGGCGGGCCCTGCTCGAGGTTGCACGCGATGAGGGCGTGGCCGTGGCCTATGAGGATCTCACCCTGGATACGCTTCGCCATCGTGCCGATGCGGTCATGCTGAGCAGCTCTTTAACAGGTGTTCGCCAAGTTGGCAGCATCGATGGCGAAGCTCTGCGTTTGGGCTCGGCGGACGTCGATGGTCGCATCGAGCGCTTGCGCCGAGCGCTAGGTCAGCGAATTGGGGTCCCGAACGCATGACCTCACTCATTTCCCGCGTGCTTGCGGTTGCCGTCATCGCGCTGCTCGGGTTGGGTGGCGTGGCTGCGTGGGGCGCCAATGCGGTATGGCGTTGGTTGGAATCCCCACTGCCAATTCCCGCTGATGCCGTGCTGGAGGTTGAGCCTGGAACCTCTCTCACGCACTTGGCGCAACAGCTCGCGGAGCGCGGTTGGCTGACCCATCCGCGTTGGTTGAGCCTGCTCGCGAGGTGGCAGGGCGATGCGACGCGGATTCAGGCGGGGCAGTATCGCCTCGACCAGTCGCTGACGCCTTCGGGCCTACTGGCCCTGCTCGTGAGCGGCGAGGTGATTCAGTATCAGGTCACGCTGATAGAGGGCTGGACCGTGCGCGAGGCGGTCAGGGCGATTCGCGAGCACCCCCACGTGCGCGTGACGTCGGCGACCAGCAGCCCGGCGGCCATCGTGCAGGCCCTGGAGTATCGCGCCGACTGTGCGCCCGACGGATGCACTTGGGCGACCCTCGAAGGGCAGCTCTTTCCTGATACCTATCAGTTCCCCGAAGGTAGCGAAGATATCGCGCTGCTCAAGCGCGCCCACGCACGTCTGCGGGAAGCGTTGATGGCGCATTGGGAGGCGAGAGACACGGCACTGCCACTGGAGAATGCCAGTGACCTGCTAGTGCTCGCCTCCATCGTGGAGAAGGAAACGGGCCTCGCCGAGGAACGCGAGAAGATCGCTGGGGTATTTGTGCGACGCCTTCGCAGGAGCATGCGATTGCAGAGCGACCCCACTGTGATCTACGGCCTTGGCGATGCCTACGCTGGCGATATCACGCGCGCCCATCTGCGCACGGATACCCCCTACAACACCTACACGCGTAGCGGCCTGCCGCCGACCCCGATCGCCATGGCGGGGCGGGCGGCCCTGCAGGCGGCCGCACACCCGGCCGTGGGCGATGCGCTTTACTTCGTGGCGACTGGGGTGGGTGATGGCAGCCACCAGTTTTCAGCGACCCTGGAGGAACACAATGCCGCTGTGCGTCGCTACCTCCAGCGACAACGGCAGCAGCAGCACGGACGCGCGAATGAGTAGTCGAACGGGCCGCGGGCAGCTGATTACGCTCGAGGGGATCGAGGGCGTGGGCAAGAGCACTCAAGTGTCGACCGTAAGCGCCTGGCTTGAGTCCCACGGTGTCGGCGTGGTAGCCACTCGCGAGCCGGGAGGAACCCCACGCGCCGAACGCATCCGTGAGGTGCTGCTGGCGACGGAGGGGGACGAGCTTCCGCCATTGGCAGAGTTGTTGCTCATGTTCGCTGCCAGACAAACCCACATCACGAATCGCATCCTCCCCGCCCTGCGCAGGGGCGAGTGGGTGGTGTGTGATCGCTTTACGGATGCGACGCGCGCATACCAGGGCGCTGGACGTGGCCTCGACGACGAGCGGATCGAAATGCTGGCAAAGTGGGTGCACGCAGAGGAGTTGGTCGCACCTGATTGCACGGTGCTATTAGACGCGCCGGTCGACGTCGCCCTCGCGCGCGCGCGCGCACGCCACGGCAAGGCCGATCGTTTTGAACAGCAGGCTGCGCCCTTCTTCCAGCGAGTTCGCGATCGCTACCTGGAGCTGGCTCGGCGCGAGCCGCAGCGATTCCTGCTCATCGATGCGGGCGATGGCGGGCCCGAGGCCGTAGCTATGCGCGTTCGAGATGGTTTGGCGGCGCGCTACCCGCGGCTCGGGAAGTCGCATGGCTAGCGGATTCGTTAACTTGCCAGATGGTCAAGGTCAGCGCGTAGCTCTGCCATGGCTCGACGACCTATACCTTCGCCTGGTCGGGGCCCGCTTTGCACAGACCCTTGCCCATGCGCTTCTCCTGAGCGGACCGATAGGCATCGGTAAGAACGCCCTCGCGCACGCGCTCGCCGACGCATGGTTGTGTGAGGCTGAAGGTGTGGACGCGTCGGCCCGGCCCTGTGGACGTTGTCGGGGTTGCGGTCTCACGGCGGTGGGCAATCATCCGGACCTACAGCGGCTGGTCCCCGCGGAGGGCAAGGCCACCATCTCGGTGGATCAGGTGCGAGAGCTCTCCGCGGAGCTCGCCCTGAAACCCCACGCCGGTGGCAGCCGAGTGGCGCTGATCACCCCGGCGGAGGGGATGACGATCAGCGCGCAGAACAGTCTCCTCAAGACCCTCGAAGAGCCGCCGTCGGGGGCGGTGTTGGTGCTGATCACACACCAGGCGGACGCGTTAGCGCCGACGATTCGTAGCCGATGCCAGCAAGTGTCCGTGGCCGGGCCAGGTGGATTGCAAGCGCGCTCATGGCTCGCTGAGCGAGGGGTGGATGTAGGGGCGAGTACCGAGGCGCTGCAACTGGCACGGCAATCGCCGTTGGCGGCACTGCGGCTGGTCGAGGACGGTTTCGCGGAACAGGCCGCGGACCTTGCCGAAGCACTGGGTCAGATCGCACTGGGCAAGGCGGAGCCCATCAGCGTCGCCGGCCGGTGGGAGAAGCTCGACATCGGCCGAATCGTGAACTGGTGGCAAGGGGCGCTGCACGCCATCGCGCGGGAAGGATTGGTCGCTGCCGGGGAGGACAACGCGAGCGAGATGGCCACCAGCTACCGCGTGCTGGCCGCGCAAGGTGCACGGTGGGTAGCGGCGAGTGATCTCTTCGGGTTCTCTGACCGCCTCGCAGAGGCGACCCTAACCCTGCGCGGTCAAGCTAATCAGCGCCTGCTGCTCGAGGGGCTGCTGATCGACTGGGCCCGCGTGACGCGACCGGCGCGTACCCGGCGCAGGCCGTCATGAGCGCTACTTCTCCGCCCGAGAGCGTGATCTAGCTACTATGCCCGTTGCAACACATCTGCCACTATCTAACCTATGGCCATAGCTCCGAACAAACCTGGTCTGCTGCGTCTGACGATCAAGGACACCAGTGCCCTGTACCTGGCGTACATGCCGTTTGTGAAGAACGGAGGGCTCTTCATCCCGACTAACAGCTCTTACCGTCTAGGTGACGAGGTCTTCATGCTGCTCACCTTGATGGATGAGCCAGAGAAGCTGCCCGTGGCAGGCCGCGTGGTGTGGATGACGCCGAAGGGTGCTCAAGGAAAGCGCACGGCAGGCATAGGCGTGCAGTTTAGTGAGCAGGACCGCGGCGCGACCCAGGAGAAGATTGAGAACTACCTAGCTGGCAAGCTCACCAACGACCGTCCGACGCACACGATGTAGCGTGTCCTAG